>JACREQ010000030.1 GCA_016218155.1 Bacteroidia bacterium | reverse complement strand
TTTATGAATTTCTTCAATATGTACCTTTTGTTCTGTTACAAGATCTCTTTGTGCCTCTATCTCGTCACGCTGGGCTTCTATTTCATCGCGCTGTGTTCTTATTTCTTCATTTTGTTGATTTAGTTGCAAATTCTTTTCATCAACTTCTAGTTTTTGTAATTCAATCGTTTTTTTCTGTTTCCGTGTAATTCGTAACGATCTATAAATAAATCCGGCAAAAATAATTACTAATAATAAACCTATAACAACGAACATAATTATTATTCTTTGTTTTCTACTTCTCTCTTCCGCTATTAATTTTTGATTCTCTATTTCTTTTTTATGTTCTGCCTTAGCTACTGCCTCTTTCTTTTCAAATTCATAAGTCATCTGTGTCTGAACAGTCTTTTTACGGGTTTCTTCATTATCCAAACTATCACGATAAAGGATATATAATTTATGATTTTCGTATGCTCCTTTATAATCTGCCATTGAACTATCAAGTGACGATAAACAATAATAAACAATTCTTAAATTCTCAATATAACCTATTTCGTTTGATAACTCTTTAGCCTTTATTAGGTAAATCTTAGCTTCATTATATCTTTGTAGTCTTGTGTAAGCATCACCAATATTGACATAAGAACTGGCAATACTTACTTTATCATTCATTTTTTCAGCGATTTTTAATGAAGCAAAATAATTTTTTAATGCTTCTTCATAATTTTTCTGATCAAAACAAACACCTCCCAGATTATTATAGGTACTGCTAATTCCATTATAATCCTCAATCTCCTCGGATATCTTAAGAGATAAATAATAGTTTTTTAAAGCTTCAGTATATTTATTTTGATAAAAATAAATTAATCCAATATGATTATATACATAAGCAATACTTCTTTTATCACCCAATTCTTTTTTTATTTTCAGACAAGCATAATAATTTTTTAATGCTTCAGAAAAATTTTTCTGTTTTCTATATATGATCCCTATATTATTGTAACAATTAGAAATTGCGTCCTTATCTTTTATCTCTTCGCTAAGCTTTAAACTTGCAATATATGTTTTAAGTGCTTCAGGATATTTACCCTGATTAGAATAAATATTACCTATATCATTATACGAGATAGCCATTCCATACTTATCTCCCATAGATTCACATACTTTAAGGGAAGCAGTATAACATTCTATGGCTTCAGGGTAATTGCAATCATCTTCGGCATAATAACCCAAATAGATGTATGCATCGGCAAGACCATTTTTAAAATTATTTTTTTTAGATAATGCAAGTGAATTATTCAAACATTCTTTTGCTTTTAACCTATCAATAAATTCATATTCTAAAAACAGTTTATTATACACTTTAACTTTAAGTGTATCTTCTTTGGTATTTTTAATAATATTAAGTAGTGAATCAATAACTGTATTTTGCTTATCAACAGTTTTATAATTCTGTGATAAACAAATAGATTTAGAAGAAAAAATAATTATTGAAAATAAAATCAGATGTGTAAATTTTTGCATCCGTATCGCCTACTAAAATTTTAATTCCTAATACGGTAATATCATAAATTTGTTAGGCATTAATTCCATTAGTTTTCATTTTTTATAAATAAAACTTTAATTTCAATAAACAGAATTAATTCTATAAGAAATTTTAATTATCTCAAAACTTTTCTGGCAAATGCTACAGTAAAATATGACATCATAAAAACACCAATAAAGCCTTCAACTCCCGCAACAAATCGCAGAATACCTAAAGGTGAGCAATCACCATAGCCTATGGTTAAATATGTTATAGCGCTAAAATAAGCCGTATCAGTAAATCTTGTCCATAAATCAGCATCAGCAGCAATACAGTTAATATTAGTATCCATAATAAATGGAAGTCCGAATTGTATTAATACCAAAGCCATATATGTAAACACAACACTTACCAACACTCTCATCGGAGAAGTTGCATACAAACCCATTTTATCAAAAACCCACAATTTGAACCAATATGCAGGATAATGCCAAATAAGTGCAGATTTATTATTTTCTGTTCCGTCTCTTAAAATTGCTAAAGACTCATTTCTTTTAAACTCAATGTAGGCAAGATCTTCATCATCATATCGTCCGGTTGCATTAAAATTCTGTTTTAAAGTTCTGAATTGCTCTGCCTTCATCCAATGTGAAGTTTTATCCTGTGCATAAATTGCTTTTTTAATATGATTTGCACGCCAGTCAATATATATTCTTCCCAGTAAACGCATACCAGTCATCGAAAGAACTTTAATTTTGACTTCAAAATCATGTGGAGTAAGGTCAATAATATCTCTAACAACAGTGTCATTTAAATCAAGCAAACTGGCTTCAGAAACTCTTAAATCGAAATAATTATTTAGCTGACATGACTTAAGTGATAGTGTATGAAAACCTGAATTATAAAAAGAAACTACTCCTTTTCCAAATAAAGCCTTTTCAAACGAAACATCAGTTTTTAAATATTGTGAATTCTGAAAACTAAAATCACCATCACCCAGATTTGCATTTTTAAATGTAAGTTTTCCTCCCTGCATCTCTGATTCATCAAATGTAACATCACCATTATTAAATTCGGCTCTGTTAAAATTAATTTTTCCTGAACCAAATTCTACAGTTCTGAAATCTACTCTTCCTGTTCCAAATTCGGCCCTTTCAAAACTAATATCTCCTTCGGCAAAAGTTGCATAATGAAAATCAATTTTACCATTGCCAAAAATTGCAACTTTAAAGGAAACTTCACCATTACCAAAATTTGAATTTATAAATGAAATGTCACCATTGCCAAATGAAGTATTTGCAAACAAAACATCACCATTGCCAAAATATGCATATTGAAAATCCTTAAAGCCAGTTCCTATTACAGCATTCTTAAAATTTAAGCCATCATGACCAAAATTAACATTGCTGAAATTAAGATTTCCATTACTAAAAATACAGGAATTAAAATTTACTTTTCCTGCTTCAAAAACAGATGATGCAAAATTAACTCCACCATGAATAAAAGCTGTGTTTTGAAATGTTACCGACTTTTCGCTAAAAGAAGCAAAAGAAAAATCAGTTACTTCAACAGCATCAAATATTGCATTTTTAGCTCTGAATGAATTTATAACAACTAAATCCTCAGGTCCTAAATCATGCATTTTTCTATATTTCGAAAGTGAGAATTCTTCTACATAACAATTGTCAAGATTTACAGGTTCGCCAAGTTTTATTTTATCATAAATCCTATTTACATCAATATAACCTAGTTCTATATAAAATAATTCTTTCTTGTTTTTATCGAAAAAAGAAATTGCAGCAGTATGAGTGCATGAATTGCCATCAGGTGTTACATATTCTAAATCGCGAATCTTTACTTTGTATGATGAAAAATCTGATATCATATTACAAACTTAATGAATTTTCAAAAATACACAAATTCAATTCAAAAATTAATATATTGTTATTGATGATAAAAATAAAAAAATGCCAATAAAATTTAGCCTACAAAACATAATTATCTGCGACAAATTTGTTTAAAGTCACAAAACTCACAAGATTTTGGGTTCACTGTTTGTGTAAAAGGCTCTGATTTACTAAAAATCCTTACTAATATTTTCTTCAGCTCTGTTTCAAAATCATTTTTAACATCAAAAATATTATCAATTTCAGCATTGGCTACTTTTAAGCTTACACTGTCTTTTAACAATGGTTTTCTTACAGAAAGAATTTCAGGTTTAACTTTTTCATTTTCTAAAAATGAAAGCGAATAAATAATTACCTGACGTATAGCAGAAAAGTTTTTATTTCCTGTTTCGGTAAATATCTCTTCGAATGATCCGGATTTGATTTCTACATTTCCTGTTTTAAAATCCTGAACTATAATTTGTCCTTCTTTTTCAATACATCTGTCAATAAATCCTGCAATTGTAACTGTTTTAATATTTCCTTCAAGTTCAATACTAATAGGGTATTTAACAGTTTTTTCAAATCCAATTACATTAAACGGAGTTAGTTTTTTATCATATTCAAGTAAACGTATAAGGTATTTTTTTAGAATTTGATAATTAACCAGATAAAGCCCAGTTAATGTCCCTGTAGATTTGCCATTTGATAAAATTTCATCAAATGCTTCAGTTAAATACTTATCAAGTATTTCATTCTTTTTTAAATCAATTATAACATTTTCAGTAATAAGCTTATCTACACTATTTTCATAAATTAACTCTATTGCTTTATGAAATATTGAACCAAATAACATTCCGTCAACACCCTCAGTAAGCTCCTCAATTTGCTTCATTTCGGCAATGTAACGGAAATAAAATTTTAACGGACATGAAACAAAAGTGCTAATTGAAGTAGGTGAAAGTGTTTTTTCATTATTCAAATATTTATTTAGCTTTAAATTAATACTTTCACTTCTTTCAATAATAATATCTTTTTTTGTAAAAACACCAGGTTTATCTGAAACAAAATATTCTAATGTATTAATCTTATCGCTGAATCTTAGCTGATGAATAAACCTGCTTGCTTCGCCCCTTCCA
Source organism: Bacteroidia bacterium (assembly GCA_016218155.1). Taxonomy (NCBI): domain Bacteria; kingdom Pseudomonadati; phylum Bacteroidota; class Bacteroidia; species Bacteroidia bacterium. Next base: position 78,645 of record JACREQ010000030.1, on the reverse strand, counting down.
CCTTCGGGTTGTTTTGTACAATATACCAGATTTACATTTTCGGAACGTTGCAAAAAGTGATAAAAATGATAAGCAAAAATTGCATCCTGATGTTCAAGAGTTAAAAGTCCGAATCCTTTTCTAAGATTATATGGAATTAGCGACATTGCAGCTGAACCAACAGGTAATGTTCCTTCGTTAACAGAGAGCAGAATAATATTTTTAAAGTCAAGTAATCGAGTTTCAAGAATACCCATTATTTGCAAACCTGCTAATGGCTCACCTTTGAATGCAACACTGACATTAGCCAGAGTCTGTTTATATATTTTTACAAAAGTATCGTGCTTGGCTATTTCAATATTATATTTGTTAAGAAGTTCACCCAAATTAATAGTTTCGCGATAAACAGAATATAAAACCTGTTTCTCTATTCGCTGACGATGGTTTTCTGAATCAAAACCAGATTTAAGAATTTCGGTTATAACATTACACAGATATTCGCAATAATTAACGCATTTTTCTTCATTAAAAAATATTTTTGATATTAATCCTTCTCCTGTAAGCAATTCCTGTTTTACAAATAATCTTTTATTTTCTATTAATTCTTCTTTTATTTTACTAACCCAACTATTATCCTTTACAAACGAGTGATTAAGAATCTCTATTATATCATGAAATTTAAAAACAATTCCTTCTTTTGTTTTCTTTTTATTTCTTTGTAGTTCCAATAATAAATTAACAAATTGTAAAGAAGATGTTTGCTTAACAGGAAATGCCATTGTTACATTCAATTTCTCTACTTCTTTAGGTAATGAATAAAGCACAGGAAGTAACATAGATTCATCTGATAATACCAAAGCAGTATTTTCATATTCGTTGTTCGAATACTTTAAAATTTCCGGTAATATTTTAGACTGCCCTGTTTGTGTGGGAGAAGCAAAAATGCGAATTATTTTCTCTGTTGTTATTCCGGTTTCAAATTGAAAGTTTTTTGGAGGAGAAAAATTTTCAATCATTTTTCTTATAAAAAATCCTGCCTCATGTTCTTTATCATTAAAATAGAAACTATCAAAATCCCAGAAGAATTGGGTATTTCCAAGCTTTTTTAAATATTGTAATAACTGCTGCTCTGCTCTTGATAATGCATTAAAACCAACTACAAATATTTTATTATAAGTTATTGCCGAGCCATCAGAATTAATCAGCTGATCTGTAATATTTCTGTATATTTTCCCATCATAACCAATCTTTTCTTCGTCAAGTTTTAAGTTAAATTCTTTATAAACTGCATAGAGCCTTTCCCACAAGACCAAAAACTTATCTTTACCATCTGATTTTACGCTAAAATCAATAGTTCCCCAGAATTGTTGAATTGCCTTTATTTGCTCTTCTGTCCAATCAATAAAAGTACTTTCAATAAGTTTTAAGTCAGAAAGATTTGTATACAATTTCTCAGCATCAGCAAGCTCTTTGTCGATATCATTAAAATCTGATAATATTACCTGTCCCCAGAAATAAAATTCGTCAAAGTTCTCAGACACTCCTGTTTTACTGCAAAAAACCTCATACAGCTTATAAATTAGCTGAAGCTGGTCTGCAGGTTGTATATCAGAAATTTCACCAATAAATTCATTTAATGTTGTAATTTTTGGTAGCCAGCAATTTTTTGTTGTTTTTGACGAAAGTTGTTTTTGAAAAAAAACACCTGCTCTTCTGCTCGGAAAAATTACACAACTTTTAGAAAATTCGTTTTGATAATTTTCAAGTAAATAATCGGCAAAAGATTCTAGAAAAGGTTTCAATCAAATAAATTTTAATAATTATATCAATGCTAAAGGTAAGAAAATTCAACAAATTCGGAATTACTAAAATAAATTTCGAACATATTAACTAATATCAATACATCAATATTACGAATTGATTAAAAATAAAATCTTAATTCAATAAATGCTTACCTTTACAGTTCTGTAAAAATTTCAATGATTATGATACGCAAATTATCGCTTATTCTGGTGCTGTTAATTTCATGGACTTTTTCCTTTGCCGATGAAGGAATGTGGCTACTTACCATGATAAATAAAAAATATGATGACATAAAGAAAGCCGGACTTAAACTTTCTGCTGAAGACATTTATAATATCAATCACGCCAGCTTAAAAGATGCAATCATTCAGTTTGGTAATGGTTGTACCGGAGAAATAGTTTCAAAACAAGGTTTAATTTTAACCAACCATCACTGCGGATATAGCGCTATTCAGGCACACAGCACTGTAGAACATGATTATTTATCAGATGGATTCTGGGCAATGAATCTTAAAGACGAGCTTTCAAACCCCGGGTTAACCGCAAAATTTTTAATCAGCATAGAAGATGTTACTGCAAAAGTAAATGCCGAATTAAATGATAAAATGACTGAATCTGAAAGAGCAGATAAAATTAAAGCTATTTCAAAAAAGTTAGAAAAAGAGGCGACTACCGGAACCGGATATGTAGCAAATATTAGAAGTTTTTTTGGAGGAAATGATTTTTATTTACTTAAATATGAAATTTATAAAGACGTAAGATTAGTTGGTGCTCCCCCATCATCAATTGGGAAATTTGGCGGCGATACAGATAACTGGATGTGGCCTCGCCATACCTGCGATTTTTCAGTTTTCAGAGTTTATATGTCACCGGATGGAAAACCTGCAGAATATTCTGATAAAAATATTCCTTATGTGCCAAAACATTCACTTCCGGTTTCTATTGCCGGTGTACAGGAAGGCGATTTTACAATGATAATGGGTTATCCGGGTCGCACAAGTCGTTATCTTTCTTCATGGGGAGTGTCTGAAGCAATGAATGTTACAAATCCTGCAGTTGTTAAAATACGTGATAAAAAACTTGCAATATTGCGCGAAGACATGAACAAAAGCTCTGAGATAAGAATTAAGTATGCTGCAAAATATGCTCAGACTGCAAATTACTGGAAATACTTTATTGGTCAGACAAAAGGCTTAATTCGTCTTGATGTTTTAGGTACTAAGAAAGGAATCGAGAAAAAATTTGATACGTGGGTAAATCAATCCCAGGAACGCAAAGATAAATACGGACAGGTTCTTGCTAACATCGAGAAAAACTATACAGAGTTAAAAGATTTCAATTTACTAAGAACATATATGAATGAAGCAGGAATGCGGGGTGTTGATGCTATTTCATTTGCAAGTAGATTTATTCCACTTTATAAAATTTTAGAAAAAGACACGGTTAGAATTGAAGAAAAAAATAAAATTATTTCTGATCTTATTGAGCAAACGCTCAGCTTTTACAAAGATTATAATTTAGAAACAGATAAAAAACTTTTCTCGGCATTGCTTAAAATGTATTATCAGGATATTCATGTAGATTACCACCCATCAATATTTAAAGAAGTAAAAAAATATTACAAAGAAGATTTTAACAAATTTACAAATAATGCATATACAACCTCAATTTTCTCAAATCGCGAATCTGTTTTGGCATTTCTGCAAGAACCTACATATAAAAAGATTGACAAAGATTTAATTTTCGAAACAATGTACTCAATATCCGGTGGATATAGAAAATTCAGTTCACAATATGAACAACAACAAACAGAACTTGAAAAAGCAAATAGATTATTTATTCAGGGTTTACGTGAAATGGAAACCGATAAAGTTTTTTATCCTGACGCAAATTCTACTATGAGATTAACCTATGGCAAAGCACTTACATACTCACCAGGCGATGCCGTAGAATACGATTTATATACAACTCTGGACGGTGTTATGCAAAAAGAAGATCCTACAGTTAGAGAATTCACCGTTCCATCTAGGTTGAAAGAACTTTGGAAAAATAAAGATTATGGAAGATATGGCGAAAACGGTTTGATGAAAACCTGTTTCCTAAGTAATACAGATATTACAGGTGGCAATAGCGGAAGTCCGGTATTAAACTCACAAGGTGAGCTTATAGGTATTGCATTTGACGGCAACTGGGAAGCTATGAGTGGTGACATTGCCTTTGAACCTGCATTACAACGCACCATTTCTGTTGATATCCGTTATGTGCTATTTATTATTGATAAATTTGCAGGTGCTAAAAACCTTGTTGACGAAATGATGATTGTGAAATAACAATTTGCAATTAATAAATGAAATATTATAACATTATTAATACAAATTAGCCAGTATTTGCTGAATTTGTATGAGAGTATTATATATACAAGTTAGCGAGCATTGATAAAAAAAATAAACAATACATTATGAAAACGGCAGTATTCTTTTTATTATGCACAATTTTATCAGGTTGTACTTGTTCTCGAATGAATGACACGAGCGATAAAATGGGTGTTGAAAAAATAGCAGATGAATTTTACAGTAATTTACAATTTAAAAATTATAAAAATATTTATCCAAGCTTTTCAAACTCGTTTTGGAAGGTTATGGACACAACAAAATTTAGACAATCACTTGAAGAATCAACAGAAAAACTAGGTGCTTTACTTGAGTATAATCTTGTTGACTGGCAAACATATGTTTTACTTGGTTCGACAAAAACTGTTGGAGATTACACTTTGGTTTACAAAAACAAATATGAGAAATTAGAGACAACTGAAACATTGACTTTAAAATATGAGGACGATGGTCAAATAAGAATTGTTGGGTACAACGTTTTACTTGACCAACTTAATATCAACGCTCGCTAACACACGGTAAAATTTAGCAGGCTGCTATGGACAACTTGACAATTATAACATTTAATAAATTACTTAGCAGTTTGACCCCGAAGGGGCAAGCACAACTGCAAGCAATTGCTTGTCGTTACGTAGCTTCAAACGTTAGTGATATATTATGAAAAGATATCGTAGATATATTTTATTGTTTGTAATTTTAACGATATGGGCAAATTTGACCATTGTTAATAGAAGCAAAGACTTCATTACTGACAATGTAAATATTTTAAAACCTAAAAATGTAGGATTGTTATTAGGTACTAGCAAACTCTTGAGTAATGGATCACCAAATGACTTTTTCTTTAATAGAATTGATGCTACAGTTGAATTGTATAAATCAAATAAAATCAAATTTATAATAATAAGTGGCGACAATAGTAAAAAAGATTATAACGAGCCACTTGATATGAAAAATGAACTTGTAAAAAGAGGAATACCCGAAGATAAAATATTTCTTGACTATGCTGGTTTTAGAACATTAGACTCTGTAATTAGAGCGAAAGAAATATTTGGACAAAATTCATTTATAATAATTTCCCAGAAATTCCATAACGAACGAGCAGTATATTTGGCTAGGCGAAATGGTATTGACGCTTATGGTTACAATGCAAAAGAAGTTGAAGCATATAAAGGTTTTAAGACTAAGCTCAGAGAATATTTTGCTCGTGACAAAGTTTTTATTGATATTCTATTCGGTACAAAACCAAAATTTCTAGGTGAAAAAATCATAATTCAATAACAATTAATACAGCACATAACACCTATACGAAAACAACAAGCAGTTATGGACAAGTTGACAATTAAAACATTAAATAAATTACTTAGCAGTTTGACCCCGAAGGGGCAAGCACAACTGCAAGCAAATGCTCGTCGTTCCATAGATTCAATCTTTCAACCATAATTAAAAAAATAAATCAGCTATGAAAACAATTAATATTATTCTGTTTTCGCTCTTTTTGACACAGTTGACGAATGCATATGCACAGGAATTTACAAATATAGTTTTAAAAAGTTGCGACACGACAATAATTTCCGGTTACACAAAACGTTATAAAAGCTTTGACAATTATAACTTTACAGTTAATAATATTCCATTAAGCATTTATGATAATAGTTATAAGATACCTATAAGTGAATCAAAATTAGACACAATTACTATTAAAATAACAAAGCAAGACACTGTTTTTGTAGACCTTGTTTATACAAAGTTTAAAGCAAATAAACAATATGTTATTAGTTGTAATCGAAAAACCGGATATGCAATTTATGATATAGACAATAAGGATTATGACGATTTTAACAAAAAAGATTCCTTATATAATTTTGTGCGTTTCAATTTTAAAAACATACCAAGACACAGAATAACTATTGGCGGATTTATTTCGACTTATTTATTTTGTTCTGAATTTAATAAAAATAATAAACCGACTCATTATTTCAGAGATTTTTATGACTTCCCGTTTAACCCTGCAGCTTATAATATTACATTTCGATCAAAAAGATTATTTAAAATCGACAATTGGATTCTAAAAAAATCGGTTAGTATTCAATACTTGCATTCAGAAAAATACACAATTGAATATGACCTTAAAACAAATCAGGTTAATGTAACATTGGATGGTTATTTTGACAAAACAAAGGATGTTGTAATTGACGGAACATATATTTTAATAAAATAAAGTTGCTAATATCTATACTAAATACAAACTAACAAACTGATTAATTTTTGATTATAAATAACAATATGCAAATGGATTTAATATTAAAACCATCAACTAAATTCGTGGATTTAAGTTTAAAGTAGTTCATGAAGACATTAACCACAGATTTGAGACACAAATCACAGATTTAGAAAATAATTAATAACAATATATAGATTAATAACTAAAATAATATTTTAAATGAGTAATATACCATTTCAAACAATAGATTGGAACAAAGTTCAAAAAATTGAATATACCGGTGAGACAGGGACATCATTTTGGCAGACTATGCAATATGATGGACTTAGGGTACGTATTGTAGAATATTCAGCTGGCTATTTAGCCGACCATTGGTGCCATAAAGGACACATTGTTCATTGCCTGGAAGGAGAATTTGTAAGTGAACTTGAAAATGGTGAAGAGTTTTCATTAAGTCAAGGGATGACCTATATTGTTTCAGATAATTTAAGTTCACATCGTTCAGTTTCAAAAAACGGTGTAAAACTTTTAATTATTAACGGTGATTTTTTGAAGATTTGATTCTTTGCACTCGCTCGCATCTTGCGAGTGATATTGCCACTCAGAGTCTTCTTCGAAAGACTCTGAGGAGAATGGAGTGTTTCGTGAAGACACGAACCACAGGTTTGGTGGAATGCAGTCAGGTCTTTCGACCTGACTGCTTTCGAAAAACCACGATGTCATTCTGTCCGCCGCGGACAATGTCATTGATTTAAGCTAAAACTCCCCGTAGTTCTCGATTGAACTCTCCGCCGCGGCGAACTAGCATTCTAGCTTGTTCCTCAGCCGCTCTGCTGCTGAGGAACAATTTCTATTTGCAACTTCGAGTAGCAAAGCGTATCGAGAAGTAAGCAAATGACTTAACAAAGTTACATTTTCTTAAGTCAATCACATTGACCGCGGCAGAGTAGTGAAATACTTTTCTTACCGAAGGTAATCTAAATACTAGAATAGATTCTTCATTACGTTACACTTCATTCAGAATGACAAATAACCTCAATAAGTTAAATCATAAATCTCAATCCAGCCAGGGTTAACACCTGTAATAAAAGATTTTTTCAACTGCCCGTTTTTAGAATAAACAAAAACTTCACCATTAGCTACATAATTTTTAGCATCGGCAACAATTAGTTCATTAGAATGACTAACAGCCAGACTATAAAAGTTTTTTCCAGCAGAAATTAATATGGGATTAGTTGGTAAATTGTTATCGCTAATCGACATTTGATAAACATTGTTATTAATAAAATATAAGCTATCTCCTGCTTCGTTTATACATAAATGCGTAGGCGAAGACTGAATCTGAGGAAATGTAAAATGTTTTAATTCACTTAAATTAGAACCATTAAGACACCATAGAGTAGGATTTTCTTCACCATAAGTACTTCCATTAAAACAACCGTCACAAAGCACCCATAGATTTCCGTTAATGTCATTAACAATACTGTTTGGTTGTTTGCCTACCATAGCAGAATCAAGTTTCACACCGGTCAATGCATCTAACAAATACACCATATTGCCATATGACCAGCATGTAACATATATTTTACCAGATGCCAAAATCATTTTCTCGGTTGAATGCCCAATATTTATATAACCGGAAATCGAATTATCTGACAAATTAATTTTTGCTATTCTTGAATCGTATAAATCTGACACATAAGCTAAAGTATCATTAACAATAACTATTTGTCTTGGTGAATTTAATCCGGTAATTTTACCGACATATTTTAAATCGGTTGCATTAACAATGTAAATTAAACCTGAATTATTAACAACAATGTAACATTTGTTATTTCGTACAGTCATCGAAAAAGCAACATCACCAAGAGGTACAGAATTAGCTTCGTAAAAGATATCAGAATAAAACATGTCGTTTATTTCATCATAAAACGAGAGCGACGAATTTCCCCATGTGTAATTTCCTTCATTTACAACAAAGAAACCCTTTTTATTAATGCTTACAGGCACAGGTTTTTCTTCTTTGTTACGACAAGATGTAAATAAAAAAACAAATAGTATAACAAATAAAAATATGAGTCCATGTTGAGTCATGAACTTGTTAAAGGATCGAAACATGTGTAAAGAGTTGTGTGCATATCCTTCAAGAGCCTCAGGATGACTGTGAGTAGTGAATATTGAATATTTAAATCTTTTAATTTTCATTCAACTATATTTTAATACTAATTACTATCGATGCATTACGCCCGGGCATAGGTCTCCATTGCACAAGCTGGTATTTTTCATTAAATAAATTATTCAATCTAATTTCTGTATTAAGAGTAAATTTTTTAAATTTAATCAAATATGATGTTGAGATATTAGTTAGAAATAATGGATTTAAATCGTGATTGTAAAACGAAGTAGTTTTTTTATCAGTAAATATTTCTTCAGCATTAAAGCTTACATTTTTATAATTAAGATTAAATGCAGCATTTGCAGTATGCTTGGGTAAATACGGCAATTGTTCGGTAATATAATCGGCATCATTTGCATTAGCAATATTATATGTATAAGCTGTAATCAAAATTATTTTAATATTGTTAAAATTCCGAGCTAAACTGGATTTAAACTGAATTCCCTTAGAAACCATATTCCTTATATTTTGTGGCATCCAATAACCATACTGCGAGGGTTGCCATAAAATCCAACTATTTATGTTGGTATAAAAAAATCCTATTTCTGACTTTATTTCATTACCCGTTTTATTTTTTCCAAATTTACTATTATACTCAAAAGTTATATCGCTCTGCAAGCCTTTCTCCGGCTTAAGGTCAGGATTACCACCAGGAACAAAATAAAGATCATTAAAAGTTGGAAAATTAACATTGTGCGATAATGAACTTTTAAATTGAAATACTTTTGAAAGCTTAGCAGAAATAAATAAGGCAGGAATAATAACTGGTTTATAATCCCCATGCTTTTTCACTCTTGATAAAACAGACATATTTAACCATTTATAAGGCGACAATTCAATATCAGCCATTCCGTCAATAACATTTTGCAATACATTATAACCCTGACTATATTTTTCTTCAAATATTTTTGCATTTTGAAGAGAGTAGTTAGCAGAAGCATTTATTTTAATCTCATCAGTTAAACAATAACGAGCACCTATAACAGTGTAATACTGGGTTTCGTTACTATGTGAGTTTATAAAACTAACAATATTATTACCAGAATATTGATTTAAAACATAGTTAAGATTAGTATAACTGAAACCCTGTTTAATAAAATATCTCAAACAATTATGCTGATAATTCCATGAAGCCAGTATTCTTGTTGACTTGTCGCCCTGTGTTTCCTCATGTTTTGAAGACATTACATTTGTCATAATAACAGGAATTTCTCTATGAGCAGAACTAAGCCATAATTTTAAAGAAAATTCATTGAAACCTTTCTTATAAAAAAGCTCTTCTTTTAAATTTATTCTCTCAAATTCTGCATTATGTTGAGTCATTTCCTCTTTTGGCAAAATAGCAATATTATCATACTTAAAATTATTATCTGACCTATGAAATGAAAAAGCAGTATTTGACTTCACATTATTTTTAACTAAAGAAAAAGCTAAATATGAATTAATCAATCCAAAACTTCCAACCTCCTGTTTAAATTCTGCACCTTGTTTTATATTTTCAAAAGTTGGTGAATTTAAACTTACTATACCTCCCAAAGCACCAGAGCCAGTTGTTAAGCTATTTGCACCATACAAAATATTAATTTTATCTGTAGCACAAATTGGAATTAACGAAAAATCAACCTGCCCGTTCATACTTGAGTTGACAGGCATTCCATTCCAATCAAATTTTGTATGAGAAGCATCTGTACCACGAAAAGAAACTGTAGCGAGGCTTCCGTCGCCTGAATGCTTTACAGTTAAACCAGGTTCAAAATTTAAAACATCACCAAGGTTTGCATTTATGCTTCGCATAATTCGTAAAGAATCAACTTCAGTTCGTTTAATTACGGAAAATAATGGAAACCTGTCTTTAATTTCAACTTCATTTAATTTAATAGTATCTAATTGACAGAAAGAGGAAATCGAAATTAATGCAGTTAAAAAAAATAGCAGAATTCGTTTTAATATGTTAAGTTTTAAACGCATTACATTTTAACAATTTTTGCTATGCCTGATTTATTTCCAATACTAACTTTTAAAAAGTAAATTCCGTTTTCTACAATATCAGTTGAAACTGAAATATAATTACAAAATGATGCAGTGTATAATATTTTCCCTGTTATGTCAACTATTTCATAAAATCCACATCCATTAATATCAGCATTTACTTTCTCGGTAAATGGATTTGGATAAACAGTTATATTTTCTATCTCAATATCATTAACATTTTGTGGTCTTTCATTTATAACACCTATTGCATCAAGATCAAAGCCACTAGTAAAGAATGGAGTTGGAAAAGGATCATTAATTTTATTTCCCTGAGAATCAAAAGAAGTATAAGAACCGTTAATACTACCAACAACATCAATAATTTTAACAAATGATACAGAATCTATATTTAGATATGGCTTTCCTGATAATTCTTGTAAATCGAAAGGTGTACCATATAATGCAGAATATTTTCCTGCCAGGTTATTAATCTTTGTTGGTTCCAATAATCCAAAAGTAGTAACCTGAACGTCAGTCTGAGTAAGTGAAGCAGCATTAAACCTATACCAATGAATACTATCACTGCTAACTTCTACAAAGGCAAGTTCAAGAAAATTTCCATCAAATGAATTTTCAAAAACTGCAAAATCAAAACCATTACCATTTGTTATAGCAGGAAAAAATGAAGTAACAGCAACACCGCTATCACCAAGACTTATAGTAAAATTATCAGCTTTTCCAATTGCATCAACTTCTATTCCGCCAGTAGTAATACTATCATGAGAAACAGAAATATCAACAAAACCACGTTGAACAATGCAAGATTTTGCCCAACTTACAAAAATACTACTATCCTTATATATTGCTGTACTGCCGGTTAATCCTGCAGCAGGAGGATATTGTGAAAAAGCTGATTCTACAATAAAAACAAATAATATAAATAAAATAACTCTCATTATTTTTTCAGTATTTTATGAGTTACTTCGTTACCATCAACATTCAATTTCAATAAATATAAACCTGAATTAAGATTTGAGATATCAAAAGATTTTGATTTCGAATTTAACTCATAAACCAGCTGCCCTGCAATATCAAAAACCTTTACAGCATTAAATTCTTTAGTTGAAAAAACTTTATCAGTTACAGGGTTTGGATGTATATTTAATTTTGATTCAGACTCATCTGTAATATTTGTTATGAAAGTACAATTTAAATTATCGAAACAGAAATATGCAGGAGTATTCATGCCATATGCTCCTGTATCAGAAGAAGAAAGCAAAAAATCTATTTTTGTAACCTGTCCTAATTGTGATAAATCAACCTCAGTCCATTCATTAGTTATATAATCCTGAGTATTGTTAGAAAAACGATAATCTGCCAAATAAAAATTAACAGTATCTGTTACAGTAGCTCCATTATAACCTATTATATCCAGGCGAAACCAATCTGCATCATCACCTGAAACTCCTCCAAATTTTTTACAGAACATATCACCATTTTTAATTGTTAATGCAGTATAAGTAGAATTAGTAATCCAAAAGGAATGTGGAATAGCAGGAGTTGCAAAACCTACTTCAGTTGCCATCACATCAAAAGTCGTGTAATTCAATGCATTATAAGACAATGCAAAAACGCTTGAACCTACAATTTGCTGTCCGGCAAACGTACTATACATATTAGAAAAATCCTGTAAAGTATCATTAACTTTATTAGAATATGCAAAGCCATCCCAGGCGGTAAATCCACCACCATAATCAATAAAATTATTAGGAAAATGTGCGTACGGTCCCGAATTAAACCATCCATTTAAATCTGAACCATTCCAGAAAGAATCGGGCTGTAAGGTCAGGTCTTCAAAATTAACAACCTGAGAATTAGACTCATAGAAAATGTTGCAAAAGATGCATGCACAGAAAACGATTTTTTTTAACATAATAAAAAAGTTTTAAAGTTAATAAACTGTTAACTTCAAAACTTCGGCAAACATTGATTTGGAAAGAAAATCTTGCATTTCTCTTCCCAAGCCTTTATCCCGAAAGCTTTGAAAAATAATGGTCTTAGGCAGGTCTTCTGGCTTGCTCCCTTTTCGATGAGCCTTCCCATTCAATATTGAACAGTGGCGTTGGTTTCCGAAAAGTGGTATGGAGCTTACAGCAGCGGGAACTGCTCACGATTTTAACGTGATTCCCTTGCAATTTTTTCAACTGAAAAAATTTACCCTTAACCGAGACAAAAATAAAACATAATTATGAATCTCAAAATATAATATATCAGTTTTTGTGAACAAATATAAAAGCAAGTTAATATTTAATTAACTTACTATTATACTGCATATTATCACTTAATACAAGAACCTGATAAATTCCTTTTGTTAATGAACTGACATTAATTTTGTTAATTCCGTTATTAATAATATTGTCTTCAAAAACACAATCTCCTACAGAATTAATTATTCTCACTTTTACGTTCTTTATATCCATAGGAATATCAACAATTAAATGGTCAGTTACCGGATTTGGGAAACATTTTATTTCTGAATTTAATTTGTCGATTTCAATATTATTTGGACAATTATAACAAAATGAAATAGTATTACCAATTGCAGTAATATTTGTTATAGTAATTCCTCCATCAGTATTATCGGATAACAAACAGGCCGGATTAGTTGAGTTTGAAAATGCAATTCTACCAGAATTTAAGCTAAATGCAGCACTATCAATTTTCCCTGTTGTAGTATCAATACCATCTGGTCGGTATACATAAACTTCATCAGGATTATTTGGATAATCACTATTTCCCATGTACTGAGCAGACATATTAATTCTGTATATAAGTAATCCTTGTCCATGCAAGGATGATTCAAAAGCCCCTTCCTTTTTTCTGTATTCAAACATAAATATTTCATTTGGATTTGTAGGAGAAACAATCTGATAACTATTATTTGTTTGAGATGTACTTGGATTTAATGTATATGTACCGGGAGTTGTTATTTCAGGAATCTCAGTTATCCATCCTGCATACAAATATTTCATATATATTAACATTGATTGAGACGGATTAGAGGATCTATCCATTAAATCCCAATAACCAACAGCTCTGAAATTTCTATAATCTAAACTGTAATGATATAAATCTGGTGCACCAAGTGTATGAAACATTTCGTGACATAAAACTCCAACTCCCCTTGTTGGCAAAAAGAAAAATTCCTGTAACTGAAAATTATAATCATATACCTGTAATCCGTTTATATAAGCTGTTTCATTATACAATGCCCAGCGATGAGGCCATAATAGCTCAGCCCAACCCCCTACATTACCTTTAATAATAAAGCAAACATTATCCACATAACCATCACTATTGTAATCTAAATTAATTGATGTAGGAATCTCTGAACTTACATAATCTACAGCATTTTTAAGTAATAAATGTTCGCGGAAACCTCTATCTGAGTCATCAATATATCCATCTGGATTTAATGTTGCATCATATGGCTGATAATAACTACGTGCATATATATCCTGATATGAAAGTACAGTATTAGTTGTTTGAGGATATAATGTCGAATTTATAGCAAGCTGGTCATATGACATTTCCTTAAAATAATGACTCATAGAATTTGCAGTTGTTACCTGACTGTTAAACATACTATCATAAACATTTATTTGTTCGGTAAATTCTGTTTCATCTGAAAATCGAATAAATATCACAACATTATTAATTGTCTGCAAAGATTTAAGTGATTTAACATTGTGCAGTTTTGATTTAGATTTTAATTCAGAATTAAATGCTTTTCTTTTAAGCTCAATTTTTTCAAAAGAAATATTTAAACCTTTAGGAATGTTTAGCAATACAGGGTTTACTTTACCAACTACAAAATCAGAAGCTACTAATTCATCATTTATTTTTATTGCATAAACATAGTATCCGGTTTTTGAATTTTGAATAATTGTGTAATTATTTGAATCATGTAACCAATTATGAAATTCATCACCTGTTGCAAAACAATTTAGTATTGTACCATCAGGTTGTTTTAGGATTACAGGAACATTTTCGAGATATGCAGCAAATATCTTAACAAAGAATAAGCTTACAACAATTAATAATAGAATCTTTTTCATGAATTTATTTTTTTAATTCTTCGGTTAATGCATCAAAAAGTACAGGAAACTGAAATTTATAACCATGCTCCATTAAATTGAAAGGTATTGCAGCTTGTCCTCCTGTTAAAACAATTGCTCCCTCTTTGTATAATAAACTAAAAAAGAATTTCGGAAGATGAAAAAAAGCAGGTTTGCGAACAATTCGTGCAATTTGTTTGATCAAATCATAATTAGTTAATCTCTCAGGAGAAGTTAAATTATATACACCTGTTGGTAATTTTTTGCTTAAAGCAAAATCAATAACATTAAGAATGTCTTTAATATGAATAAAACTAAAATATTGTTTTCCATTACCAATTTTACCACCTAGTCCCATTTTAAATAAAGGAATCAGTTTCTTTAACATCCCACCATTTCTACCTAACACAATACCCAATCTTAAAATAAAAACCTGAGTACCAAAATCCATTGCACTATTTGCAACATGTTCCCAATCTCTTACTACTTTAGAAAGATAGTTAAATGCCAAATGGTGGCTCTGTTCATCATGAACATGAATGTCATCATATATCCCGATTGCAGAAGCATTAATTAATATCAGTGGTCTTGTTTTACATAATCCAATGGCCTCAACTATTTTTTTTGTAGTAAATATTCTGCTGGTATAAATTTCACGCTTATACTTTCTTGTCCATCTTTTATTAATTGTTGCACCTGCAAGATTTATAACAGCATAAGCTCCTTCAATTTTTAAAGCTATATCTTCGGCTGACCCTAATAAATCTTTTCTTGTAATAGAACTAACATCATAACCATTATCTATTAGATAATTTACAAGATTTGATCCTACAAATCCAGTTGCTCCTGTTATAAATATTTTCATTTAGAAGTTAAATTCCTTTTCAAGAATTGTTGTGAGTTGTTGAGTTGTTATATCGTAAGTTAATTCACCATTAATAGCATAAGATATAGATCCGGTTTCTTCAGATACTACAATAATAAAAGAATCTGTAGCCTCTGTCATACCAAGCGCTGCACGATGACGTGTTCCAAAATGCGGAGGTAAATCTATTCTATCCGAAATCGGTAAAATACAACGCGCTGATTGAATTTTGTTATTAAAAATAATTACTGCACCATCATGAAGCGGACTTTCTTTAGAAAAAATAGATTCAAGAATACGGCTGGAAATTTTTGCATCAAGTACATCTCCAATATGCGAATAATTATCAAGACTCATCTTCTTTGCAATTACTATAAGTGATCCGGTTTTTTTCTTAGACATATTATCAATTGCAACCATAATCGACTTAATATTAAGCATAGGTTGTGGTTTAAACTTTAAACTAAAAAGTCGTGTAAATCGCAATTTATAATTTTCAGTAAAATATTTTGATCCAATTAATAATAAAAACCGTCTTACTTCCTGTTGAAATACAATAATTAATGCAATAGCCCCTACTCCCATTACCTGCCCTAAAATAGAGCTAAGCATCTGCATTTTTAATGCTTTAACAATAATCCAAACAATATAAATTAGAGCAATTCCAACAAAAATATTTATTGCAACAGAACCTTTAATTAACATGTAAACTTTGTACAGTAAAAAAGCTACAAGTACTATGTCCAGAATATCAAAAAATGTAATATTTATAAATGCAGGAATCAAATTTATTTAGGATTTTCGATTTAGGAATTTCGATTTAAGATTAAAATGATTTATTATTTTTGGTTTTAAAATTAACTTTAGACTCTTTAAGTATTTAAACGCTTTCAACTTTTTCTTGGTAAAATTAAGAAAAAATCAGCAATTTTTGTAAAGTTCAACAATTTTTAATGCTTCAACTGCTTGTTTTACATCGTGAACTCTTAGAATATCAGCACCATTAATTAATGCTAAAGTATTCACTATTGAAGTTCCATTTAATGCATCATCAGCAGAACATTGGAGCAGTTTGTAAATCATAGATTTTCTTGACACTCCTACAACAATAGGTAATTCAAATATTTTAAATGCTGTAAGTTCTTTTAATAATTTATAATTATGTTCAATTGTCTTTCCAAAACCAAAACCAGGATCAATAAGAACATCATTAACACCAAGTTGCTTTAATTCATTTAATATTTCTGAAAAATTTGAAATTATTTCCGGAGTAATTTTAGAATAAACTGGATTGTGTTGCATGTTTTCGGGTGTTCCCTGCATGTGCATTATAATGTAAGGAATCTTTAACCCGGAAATTACGGTAAACATTTTATTATCAAATTTACCGGCTGAAATATCGTTAATCATTCCAAATCCATATTCTTCTACAGCCATTTTTGCAACATTTGACCTATAAGTATCTAATGAGAACCATGTATCTGGAAACATTTTTTGTAAAATAGAAAATGCAGGTTTTAATCTTTTAATTTCTTCTTCAGAATTTATTTGTATTGAATCAGGTCTTGTAGAAACAGCACCAACATCAATTATAGTTGCTCCATCTAAAATCATTTTCTCAACAGCTGAAACTATTTCCATTTCAGAAGAAAATTTTCCACCATCATAAAAAGAATCGGGAGTAACATTTAAAATACCCATTACAATAGGCTTTTCCATTACAAAAATTTCATCCCGAAATCGTATTGATTTCTTTTTATTAAAAAATGTATCTTTACACATGTTCAATTAAAAATTTCTCAAAGTTAGTTAATCGTCTTTATTATTTATGAAATTTATTGTATTAGAAGGTTTGGATGGTGCTGGAAAGTCAACACAGGTTTCACTTTTAACAGAATATTTGAATAAGCAGAATATTCAGACAAAGTTTCTGCATTTTCCAAGAACAGAATCTCCATATTTTGGAGAAATGATTGCACGTTTTTTACGTGGCGATTTTGGTGAAATAGACAATGTAAACCCATACATTGTTGCAATGCTATATGCTGGTGACAGAAAAGATGCTTCAGCAGAAATTATTTCATGGTTAAAAGAGGATTTTGTTGTTATTGCCGACAGATATGTGTTTTCGAACATTGCATACCAATGTGCAAAACTAAAATCACAAGAAGAAAAAGACAAATTAAGAAACTGGATAATTGACTTCGAATTTGAATATTACTGCTTACCAAAGCCCGATTTAAATTTATTTTTGGACGTTCCATTCGTTTTTACAAAAAACAAACTCACACAATCCAGAACAGGTAATGAAAGAGATTATTTAAACGGGAATAGCGATATTCATGAGAAAAATCTAGATTTTCAGGAGCAGGTAAGAAGTGAATATCTTCATTTATGTAAAATTGAAAATAATTTTAAAAGAATTGATTGTAGTGACAGTAATCAAAATATGTGTAACCCCGAAGATATTTTCAATAAAATCAAAACCGAATTAGAAAAACATCTTAAAAAAGTTTAAAATGTTTTATAATACTACCTTATAAAATACTGTTATTTTATAAAATGATTAATTTTATACGCTTAATGTAAAATATTAAACAATGAAAATTTTAAGACTTATTTGCAGGGTACTTGTTGGAGCAGTATTTATGTTTTCTGGCTTTATTAAAGCAGTTGATCCACTTGGTTCTACTTATAAATTCAAAGAATATTTTGAAGCTTTAGGAATGGAATGGCTTGCTCCATATGCATTTGCATTTTCAGTAATAATGATTGGCGCAGAATTTATTATTGGATTTTGTTTATTCTTTGGTTTTAAACTGAGACTTTCAACCTGGGGAGCATTATTATTAATGCTATTCTTCCTTCCATTAACTTTATGGCTAGCAATTTCTAACAAAGTATCAGATTGTGGTTGTTTTGGAGATGCTATTAAACTTTCGAACTGGCAAACATTCTACAAGAATGTAATAATAATGATCCCGGTATTAGTATTATTTATTCAACAAAAAAGATTTAAACCATATTTATCATGCGACAAACAATGGTTATTTGCTGGTGTCGGAGCTTTAATAATTTCTGGTATTATGTGGTATTCATATGCACATCTTCCATTAATTGATTTTTTACCTTATAAAGTTGGAACAAACTTAGTTGAAAAAATGAAAGTTCCGGACAATATGCCGAAAGATGTATACGAACAGTTTATTACTGTAAAAGACACTACATTAAATAAGACTATAGAAATAACAGTTGACACATATTCAAATGATTCTACTTACTGGGGAACCGGAACAAAGTACAAATATGTAAGCATTTCTGAACCAAAACTAGTAAAAAAAGGCTACGAAACACCAATTCATGACTTTTCAATTAATAAACCTGATGGCACTAATATACTTGATTCTGTTTTAGAAATTGACAATTATACATTTATTCTGGTATTGAAAAAAGTAGAAGAAGCAAATATTTCTAACATTGAACAAATAAATATTCTTGCAAACTGGGCAAAATCTAAAAACTTATTATTTTTAGGGCTAACATCATCTTTAGAACAAGAAATTAATTCATTTATTAATTCTTCTAAAACAACTTTTGAATATTATACTTGTGATGAAACAACTTTAAAAACTATGATCAGAGCTAATCCTGGCGTAATAGTTTTAAAGAAAGGAATTATTGTTGCTAAATGGCACAGTAATGACATTCCTAGTCCAGAAGATTTTGAAAAAGAATTTTTAACAAAGTAACATGAGAAAAAATATTGCTGCAGGTAACTGGAAAATGAATACTAACTTAAGTGATGGTATTAATCTAGCAAAAGAACTTAATGAATTTTTACTAAATTTTAATTTAGGAAATAACAAAGTTATAATAGCTCCTCCATTCACTCATCTTGCATCAATATTAAAAGAGGTTGACAGCAATAATATTTCTGTTTCTTCACAAAATTGTGCTGCTTGGGAAAAAGGTGCCTACACAGGCGAAGTTTCTGCTGAAATGCTAAACTCAATTGGCGCACAATATGTTATTATTGGTCACTCTGAAAGACGTCAGTATTTTAATGAAGATAACAACACACTTTTAACAAAAGTTAAACTATGTTTAAAAAATTCACTCTTACCTATATATTGTTGTGGTGAATTGTTACAGGAACGGGAATCAGAGAACCAATTTAATGTTGTAAAAAAACAGTTAGAAGAAGGTTTATTTGAGCTAAATTCAGAAGAATTTTGCAAAATAATTATTGCATATGAACCAGTATGGGCAATAGGTACAGGCAAAACAGCCTCTCCTGCTCAGGCTCAGGAAATGCATGCTTTTATTCGCAAATTAATTACTGAGAAATACAGTGTAACAATTGCCAATGAAATTTCAATTTTATATGGTGGTAGTTGTAATGCTGCAAATGCAAAAGAACTGTTCTCACAAACAGATGTTGATGGTGGACTTGTTGGTGGTGCTTCTTTAAAAGCTAATGAGTTTATTGAAATAATAAAAGCTCTTTAGTTTATTTACCAGGTTCCTCCCGGGGAAAACAAAAAGTCTATTGGATTATCAATATCGTACAACCATTGATAACCTTTAGTTTCTTTTTTACAAAATGGTTCTAATAATAACACCATTTTTTCAAATCCTGCATGAGTCATATCGCAGAAGAAATTAACCTTATCATCTGATGTTATCCCTAAGTCTTCTTCAAATAAACGAAGTGTTAAATTACAATTTCGTAGTTCGATAAAAGAAATATCTGACAAACTTAATTGCTCGTTGTTTTTAATTATTTCAAGTTGAATTTTTTTCTTGAATTTTATTGCCTCAGACATATTAAAATCATAAAGACGAACAACATTTTCACCGTATTCATTAATGTTTTCGATATAGTCTAGTGTCATTATATAAATAAGAATTAAAACCTTGGTTTACCAGTTTTGAATGATTTATTTCGTTTTCCGGATTTATCAAATTTAGGATTTCTTCTTCCCGGTCCACCCAAATTCACTTTTTTATTCTTTTCTTTCTTTTCATGAAAAGCTCCCTTAGAACCTTTTATTGATGGTTCTTTATGGTAATTTTTATCAAATAAACTTGCTGGCTTTTCATCCTCATTAAATACTTTTGAAATAACAACATCTTCTGGCAATTTCTCAATTGGAATTTTCTTCCTCATTAATTGCTCTATTTGATTAAGAAATTCTTCCTCTATCTGACTTACAAAAGAAATTGCGATTCCTGCTTTATCTGCTCTCCCTGTTCTACCAATACGATGAATATAATCTCCTGGTTCCTCAGGAATGTCGAAATTAATTACATGCGAAACATCTGTAATATCCATTCCGCGCGCAATAATATCTGTTGCAATTAAATATTTTCGATCACCATCCTGAAATAACTTTAATGCATTTAATCTATTGTTATGAGATTTATTTGAATGTATTACACCAAATTTACCAGGAAATATTTTATCTACCTGATCAAATAACTTGTCTGCTAATTTTTTTAACCCAACAAAAACTAGTACTTTATTATAATCCTTATCGTCAGAAAGAAGTGATTTTATAAGATTAACTTTAGTATTAAAATTTTGTAAATAATAACCTTTTTGAATAATCTTATCGATTGGTGTACCATGTGGAGCAATCTCAATTTTAAGAGGGATTGGAATTGCATCATTTATAAATGCTTCAACATCTTGAGTTAAAGTAGCCGAAAACATCAGATTTTGTCTTTTTTGTGGCAACAAATCCAATAAACTTGACAATTGAGAACGAAATCCTAAACTTAGCATTTCATCAACTTCATCAATAACAACTTTCTGAATACTTTTTAATCTTAATACTCCTGTAAAAGCCAAATCAATTAACCTCCCCGGAGTTGCAACTAGAATATCCAATCCTGCATATATTAGATGCTTCTGAGTATTAATATTTGTTCCTCCATAAATTGCTCCGGAACGTAAATTAGAATATGTTGTTAATTTTTTAATCTCATTTAGAATCTGAATTACGAGTTCGCGGGTAGGTGCAAGAATTAGAATTCGTGGATCTTTTTGGTCTGAGAAATTTAATTGTCTTAATAATGGCAATAAATAGGCAAATGTCTTACCAGTACCGGTTTGAGCAATACCAACAACATTTCTTCCTGACATAATTATTGGAAACGCTTTCTCCTGAATTGGTGTCGGATACACATATTCCAAGTCTGCCAAAGCCTTTAACAGTGGAGTGTTTATATTTAATTCTTCAAATGTCACAACTATATATTTTAATTATGCAAAGGTAGTTAGAATTCACGTTAAGTTGCAGTATTTTAAAATAATCATTGAATTTCTGCTAATAATTGGCAGAAGAATCTACTTTTGTATTATAATAAAAAAAACAAATAACATTATACAGCAATTTTATTATAATTTAATCCGATAATTATTTTCATGAATCAAAAACTAATTAACATTTATACTGATGGAAGCTGCCATACTCAATTAAACATTGGTGGTTGGGCAGCAATTATATTTTTTGAAAACAAAAAAACTATAATAAAGGGAAAAGAATTTAACACAACTCACAATAGAATGGAATTACTTGCAGTAATAAAAGCCATTGAATTTGCAGAAACAAATTACAAAAATTTTTCAATAAAAATTTTCACTGACAGCCAATATGTATTTAGAATTCCAGAAAGAATGGAGAAACTTAAAATAAATAAGTTTATTACAAAAAAAGGAAATCAATTAAATAATAATGACTTATTGCAAATATTAATTACTCAGATTGAAAATCATTCTATTGAATTTGTAAAAGTAAAAGCACATCAGAAAACGGAATCAGAAAATTCAAATTACAATTCTGAGGTCGATAAATTAGCCCGCGAAATTGTAAGACAAGCTTTAATTTAAAAATAATTTATCAAAAAAGAATATAATACATTTACATATATAGATTTTCAATCTATTTATTCAACAATTTTGTATTAATACAAAATACTATTAATTTTAGGCTTTATAAATTTCAAATAAATCAACTTAAATATAAGAATTATGGCTCACCATCATGAAGACAACGAACACTTAAGTCCTGAGGAAATTAAATTCAACGATTGTATTCGTCGTGGCGATGATTTGTTTAATATTCATCAGTATATGGCATCAAGAGAATTTTATAATGAAGCTCTTGAAATGCATTTTAACGATAAATTAGTAAACGAAAAACTTGAATTAGTTACTAAAAAGAAAAGTTTTGAGACTAAAACTGTAATTAAAATATTAGCTATTGCTGCTGTAATTATTGCTGCTGTATGGATTTACAGGACTCAATTGCCTATTTAATAGATTTCACTTCTTTTTTATATTTTCTATCATAAAAATACAGTAAGATAACTGTTGCTGTACCTATACTAAACAATACTGTACCAAACATATAAGGATGGTAAGTATTCCATAACAAATCTGTTAATCCTTTTGAATCAGTATTTAATAAGCTGATAGCTTTTTCTGTTAATTGTTCATTTGTAAGATTCAAAGAATTTAATTCAGGTAACATTCTTTTTATCATTTCATATTTATCAGAAAGATTTAAATAAACACCACCTGAAATAAATCCACCAAAAAAATTACCTAAAGCAATTGGTAAAAACTGAGTACCCATATATAAAGCAGCCTTATCTTTTGGCGCAATTCTTCCTATATATTCAAGAATTTTTGGAGAAAAAGTCATCTCACCTATTGAAAAAATTATGATAGATGTTAATGCAAAAAATGGATTTCGTGTTAAAACCATTAATACAAGTCCAAGAGAATTTATTAAAATACCTATTGTCATTGCTGATAAAGGTCTAAGCTTCATAACAACATAACTAATTATTACTTGAAATGCAACAATAAAAAATGCATCCATAGCAATAATTTTTTCAGTAAGAATTAGACCATCCAAAGTACCTATTGCCTTTGCAAAAGCTGGCCAGATAGAATATAATCCCCTATAAAGTGGTGCAGTATCTACCCATTGTTCAATAAAAACAGGGAGACTATAAAAATACTGCCAGTAAACTGTCCAGGCACCAACAATTATCAATAAAAATGTCACAAATTTAAAATCTTTAAGTACTGTAAATATATTTTTAAATACTGTGCCAAGACTTTTTGCTAAAGATTCAGAATTATTATCTCTTACAGGCTCTTTAAAGAAAATTATTACAATAACAAGGTTCAATAAAATTGCACCAGATGACATTAAGAAAATATAATTCCAATTAATTTCACGTAAATACGAAGCGGTAAATGGTCCAACTAGACCACCAATATTTACTATCATATAAAAAATACCAAAGCCAATACTGGAATTTGACTCATTGGTAGTTTTTGCAATAGTTGCAGAAATTATCGGTTTAAAAAGAGCAGCACCTATTGCAACATATAAAAATGCAAGAAATACAGCTGCAAATGATGTTACAATTCCCATGACATAATATCCTGAGGATAAGATAACAAATGCTATTATTAGAACTTTTTTATATCCAAATTTATCTGCTATAGAACCTGTAATTATTGGTAAAAAATAAAGAATTGCATTAACAATTCCCATTATCATACCTTTTTCAACCTGTGAAAAGCCAAGTGCACCGGTTTCAGAAGAATTTGTTAAATAAAGTGCTAATAAATTAAAAAGCCCATAATATGCCCAGCGTTCAAAAAGTTCAAGAGTATTTGCTGCCCAAAAAGTTCTGGGAAGTGTTTTTACAGTTTTTGTAAATCCTGACATTTTAAAATCTAATTACTTCTATCCCTTTTAACTATAAAATATGGGTTCAGTAAATTTTCTTTATTATAAACAAATGGCGTTTTTTCATCTGCCTGAGTAAAAGTACAACCTGCTTCAATTGCTACTGCATGACCTGCTGCAGTATCCCATTCCATTGTTGGACCAAATCTAGGGTAAATATCTGCTTCACCTTCTGCTACCATACAAATTTTCAATGCACTTCCTCTGGACAATAACTCAACTTTTCCTTTTTCTGTTTCAAGCTTTTTTAAGTAGTCTTTTGTTTCAACATTCATGTGCGAACGACTAGCTACAGCAACAAAATTACTCCTATTCGCTATATTTGGAATCTTTGTATATTTCTTATATTCAGAATTAAAGATAGCATCAACCTGAATATTGGTTGTATATGCACCCTGCCCCAGAATTGAGAAATAAATTTGCCCTGAAACAGGAACATATACTACTCCAATAATGGGCTCATTATTTTTTACTAATGCAATATTTACTGTAAAATCACCATTTCTGTTAATGAACTCTTTTGTTCCATCCAAAGGATCAACAATCCATAAGTAATCCCAATTTTTTCTTTCTTCGTAAGAAATATTTCTTCCTTCTTCACTCAAAACAGGAATATGTGTTGTATCTAAAACTTTTATAATTGCTGAATGAGCATTCTTATCTGCAATAGTTAAAGGAGAATTATCTGCTTTTAACTCAGTCTCGAAATTTTCATTTTTATAAATATCAAGTATTGCTTTACCAGCTTTTAATGATGCATTTACTGCAACAACAAGCAAATTTTCTAACATAATAATACTTTAATTAATGGATAAAAAAAAGACGTCTTTCGACGTCTTTTAAATTTTACTAGAATTTATAAACGTTATCGTCTATTAGTTTAGTTGCTATTCTTCTTCGGGCTTCTTTAATGTTTACAGGTTCTATCGAAGTTAAATTCTGTAATGCTTTTTTAAGTTTTACAAATTCTTCAGGCTGAGCAAATGCATTAATTGCATCCATTCCTGATTTCAATAATCTGGAAGAAGCTTCATAAACTAAAACATCACATATATCTGAATAAACAACAAAGTCTTCTGCGCTTTTTATTGTTTTTAATTTTTCAACTCTTAAAACAACAGATTCTGCAGCATAAGTTTGAATTGACATATCAGAAATACTCATCATTATTTCCTGTTCAATATTGAATTGTTTTCCAACAGCTTCATGAGCTTTATTAAAGATAAGTAATACAGCTTTTTTTAACTGACTGATATAAAAATGTTTCTTTGCAAAATAATCAGTATGAGAAAGTGAACTATCAGTATTTGTATCAATTTTTTCGTAAATTGATTTTCCTAAACTAAATATTACAGATTCACATTTTTTAGCTTGTTTTAATAAAGTATCTGTAGCAACTAAACGATTAATTTCGTTTGTACCTTCAAATATTCTGTTAATTCTGGAGTCACGATATGCACGTTCTACAGGCATTTCAGCAGAATAACCCATTCCACCATAAATCTGAACTGCTTCGTCAACAATATAATCAAGTGCTTCTGAACCTAATACCTTTAATATTGCAGCTTCCATTGCATATTCACCCAAAGCTTCCATATAAGCTTTAATCTTTTCCATACCATTTGCAATATTCTGCTGAATTGTATCATCAACATATTTTGAAGTACGATAAAGAGCTGATTCAGCAGTAAACTGGCGAATAACCTGTTCGGCTAATTTATATTTAATAGCTCCAAAATTGGAAATCAAACTATTAAATTGTTTTCTTTCATTTGCGTATCTAACTGAATCAGAAATAGCTGTTCTGCCTGCACCCAAAACATTTGCACCTAATTTAATACGTCCAATATGTAAAATATTTAGTGCTATTCTGAATCCTTCACCTCTTTTTCCGAGTAAATTCTCAACAGGTACAACACAATCGTTAAAGAAAATCTGAACAGTTGACGAACCTTTAATACCTAATTTTTTTTCTTCGGGATTAAATGTAACTCCAGGAAAATTTCTTTCAACAATAAAAGCAGAAAGAATTTTATCGTTATCAATTTTTGCAAAAACGGTTAAAACATCAGCAAAACCACCATTTGTGATCCACATTTTCTGACCGTTAAGAATATAATTTTTTCCATCTTCTGAAAGTACAGCTTTTGTTCTTCCTGAATTGGCATCCGATCCAGCATTAGGTTCAGTTAAACAATATGATCCTGCCCAAACTCCACTTGCTAAATTTGGAAGATATTTTTGTTTTTGTTCTTCAGTACCATAATATAATATAGGTAAAGTTCCAATACCTGTGTGAGCTGAAAATGCTACAGCATATGAATAACCAGCACCTAATTCGTCTGAAGCGATCATAGATGTAACGAAAGGTTGGCCAAATCCACCATACTCCTCAGGAACAGATATTCCCAATAAACCCATCTCACCAGATTTTGTAACTAGGCTTCTCATTAAACCAGGTTCCATATGATCAATTCTATCAAGATTTGGAAAAACTTCCTGTTTCAGAAAATCCTGACACATTCCGGCAATCATTTTTTGCTCTTCATTAAACTCCTCTGGAATAAAAATATCTTTTGCAGATGACTCTGAGATAAGAAATTCTCCTCCCTTTAATACTTTAATATTTTCCATTAGTTATATGTGTTTTACGGGTTGCAAATTTAAAAGGATTATGATAAAAAACAAAGTTGGTTTCCTGATAAAATAATTAATTGACCTTTCATTATATAGATATATCTATATATATTGATTTTATTTTTTAAAATTTCTATTAATTTAGAATGCGTTAGATGCATAATATTAGATAGTAACATGATTTTAATAATTAGAAATTTTGAAACTAAAATATATTTATGATTAAAAAAGACTTATAAAATAAGATTTGTATACTTATTAACAAATAAGTAAAAATTTAATAACAAAATCTTTAAAATATGCCATTTCTATTTTACTTTTCTAAATACTTAATAAAATGTTTATTTAAACAACATCTATTTAATCAAGAAAATAAAATGATATAAAATCAAATTAATACGTAAAATTGCAACTAAATAAATCGTTCAAATTATTTTAAGACTTAGAAAATTTTTTATTTATATTTAAAATGTATTCAACTATTTCTAATTTCAGCAAAATTTTTCATAAAAAATATCTTTGTAAAGCTCCTTTTAATAGTATATATATTAGCGGTGATGGAAGTGTTACAACTTGCTGTTTTAATAGAACTGATATATTAGGTAATATTTATGATTCTCCGTTAATAGATATTATAAATAATCCCAAAATAATTGATTTAAGAAAAAAAATTGAAAATGGGATATTTCCAAATGGATGTAAGATTTGTAAGAATCATCTAAAAAATGGAAATAAAGCTAATTCAGGTATTACAACCTTTGAAAATTTTCCTGTGTTAAAAAATAGTTTATCAATAATTGAATTTGAGTTAAGTTATAAATGCAATATTAAATGCACTATGTGCAAGCGAAATGAAAATCATTTAAATATTAACCCAGAAAAAATTGGATTTAAAAAATTTAATCTTATTGAACAAATAACACCATTTATTGATAATATAAAATTAATGAGGTTTTATGGTGGAGAGCCTTTCTTTATTGAGGAATATTATTCTATTTGGGAACATGTAATTGCTGTTAATCCAAAATGTAAATTTTTAATACAAACAAATGGTACAATTTTAAATTCTCGAATTGAAAATTTAATAATGAAGGGTAACTTTAGTTATAATATATCAATTGACTCAATAAATAAAAATTCTTACGAAATAATTAGAAAAGGTGCCGATTTTGAAATCACTATGCAAAATTTAAAAAAGCTAAAACAAATAGCAGTTTTAAAGCACGAATCAATTAGTATTTCTTTATGTCCAATGCGAATTAATTGGAAAGAAATACCTGAAATTTTAGAATTTTGTAATAAAAATAAATTTTTAATCTTTTTCAATTCAGTATTTTCTCCATGGAATATGGCTCTATGGAGTCTATCATACAATGAATTAATTGAAATTTATAATTACTATAAAACAATTAAGTTTCGTACTAATTCAAAAGTATCAATTATTAATAAATTTAGATGGAATTCTTTTATTAAACAAATTCATAACTGGTCAATAATTGCAAAACATCGTCCTCAGTTATCAAACAAAGAAATTAATGAATTTAAAATAGAAATATTCAATATTATAAAGAATAAAACTTTAGAATTTGCTAATCAAAAAAATATTAAGATAGATTACATTCTTCAAAAAGAAAAAATAAACAGCTCTTTAGACGAAATCTTTAAATTTATTCCATTTTCAACTTTAATAGAAAAACTAAATTCATCTTCTTCGGAAACAATTTATAATGAGGTAATTAACAAAGACGAGTTTGAAATAAAAGATAATATTATCAGGTTTTAGTATAATTACGACAAAATAACATCGTGTAGACATAAAAGTATTTTTATAACTTCCTCTAATAATTATTATATTAACGAAACATAAAAAATATATTTATATTTGTCTATAAAAGATGCTAGTCAAAATAATTCAGAAAATTTTATAAGATGATAATTATTGATTCAATAAGTAATTACAATATCTTTTCATATCTAAATAAACTTTGGCAAAGCAAAAGTCTTTTATGGGTTTTTGCTAAGAGAAATATTAAAGGGAAAGTTGCTCAAACCAGACTAGGAATATTTACAGTTCTTTTGCAAGCAATTTTTTTAACTATAGTTTTTGGCTTGCTCGTAAGCCATTTTATTACATTTCCTATAACATATCCATATATTTTGTTTGCTGTTACTGGAATGATGGGGTGGTATATTTTTTCTTATGTTGCTGTATTCTCAGGAACTTCTGTTATTCAAAATCATCTATTAGCTTCAAAGGTATATTTTCCAAGAATTATTTTACCATTTTCTTACGGAATATCAGTCATACTAGATTTTTTAGGCTGGTTATTAATATTAACATTATTATTAATTTATTATAAAATTATCCCATCTATAAATTTTCTTGCAATATTTATTTTTTTAATAATAGATATTATATCAGGACTAGCTATAGGTTTGTGGATATTATTATTAAGCCTTAGAAAACGTGACGTTGCTTTATTTGCCCCATTAATTACTGGAATAGGAATGTTTTTTACACCAATATTTTATCCTGTAAAAATATTTCCGGCATTTTTAACTGATTTTATTTATTTAAACCCTTTAGCAGGAGTAGTAGAAGGTTTTCGGTGGGCAATTTTTAATACTAATTTTGATTTAAGATATATTTGGGGATTTTCAATTATTGTATTGATCTTTTTATTTGGCATTTTTCTTTTTGTTAAGAAAGATGGAAATATGGCAGATAACTTATAATCTATGAATAAAGAAATTGTTATATCTGCCGAAAATTTAACGAAATATTATTATATTTCAGAAGGGATATTTTCTTTTCATAAAAAAGATAGAGTTATAAAAGCTTTGGAAGGCTTAAATCTTGAAGTAAAAAAAGGAGAAATACTTGGAATAATTGGACGAAACGGATCAGGAAAAAGTACATTATTAAAAATACTTAGCCAAGTTACTAAACCATCTAAAGGAAAAGCTGAAATACATGGGAAATTAGTTTCTGCAATTGAAGTCACAAGTGGGTTTAATTTTGATTTATCAGGAAAAGAAAACATAAGAAACACTGCTCAGATATGGGGTTTAAAATCAAAAGAAATTCAAAATATAGAAGAAAAAATTATTGAGTTTTGTAATTTAAGTAAATTCATTCATTTGCCTGTTAAAAAATTTTCAACGGGTATGATTAGCAAACTTGCAGCTTCAATAATAATTCACATAAAAGCAGATATTTATATTTTAGATGAAGCATTAAATGGAAGTGATCAAGTATTTTCAAGAAAAATGAATCAAAAACTTATTGATTTGCAAAACGAAAATAAAACTATTATAATTGCTTCACATAAAATTACTGATTTGATATCGTTATGTAATAAAGCAATAGTTTTAGATGAAGGAAAAATTATTCATAGCGGAAATACATTTGAAGCAATAATTTTCTACCAAAAAATAATAAAAAATAATATTTTAGATATTGTAACAAATAATAAGAATAATTTTAAAAATAATTACTTTAAATTTAACGATTTTAGAATTATTTCTTCTAAAGAAAATTACAAATTTACATTTACCATAAAACCGATAATAAATTCTATTTTAAATTCAAAAATTTACATTGTAATTAATAACAGTTTTGACATCCCAATTGGGCACAGCTCAATAGAATTAACTGAAGTAAAAAAAGAAATAGTATTGTCTTGTAACTTTCCAAATAAAATTCTAAGTAATGGAATATATATTATTTCATTAGCTATTAAAATTAATGAAGACAATTGGTTATTTTTTCCAAGAGTATTTGAATTTGAAGCAAATAATAACAATATTCATAATTATCAATTTATTCCAGGATTGCTAATTTCTGATGCAAGCTGGGAAATATCTAATAAAACTACCTAACATGAAAAACATTCTTATAACAGGCGGATTAGGTTTTATTGGATCACATTTAGCAGTTCAACTTTCTGAAAATAAAAACTATTCTGTTTCTGTAATTGATTCTGAAAAATATTTTTTTGAAAAAGGCAACTTAAATTACAATTATTATAAAAACTTAAGAGAACAAAAACTTTTTAAAAATTCTGTTAAAATTTTTAAAACAGATTTACTTAATAAAGAACAAATAAAATTAATTTTCAAAGAAAATAAACCTGATATTGTTATTCATTTGGCATCTGTTTCTGTTGCCGGTATTGCTGATTATTACCCGGATAAAGCAAAAGAGAATATTTTTGATATAACATACAATTTATTACAAACCATTGTAAATGAATTCCATATTGAACGATTTATTTATATTTCTTCCTCAATGGTATATGGACATTTCCCAAAAGACGAAAATGATAACATTATTCCACCAAACGAGGATGCTCCTTGTAACCCAATTGATATTTACGGTTCATTTAAACTTTGTTGCGAACATTTAATAAAAGCATTTCATCACAGAAAGAAACTACCATATGTTGTAATCCGTCCAACTGCAGTTTATGGTCCAAATGATTGTAATTTTAGGGTAACTGAACTGTTTGTAGCAAATGCAATTTTAAAACGTCCTATTCTACTTGATAACGGTGGATTACATCTTTTAGATTTTACTTACGTGAATGATTTAGTTTCGGGAATTATTTCAACTATTGAAAACCCTAATGCATTAAATCAGACTTTTAATTTAAGTTACGGAGAAGGAAATTCAATAAAAGAATTAGCTGAAATAATAAAAGATATTTTACCTAATGTTACTATAAATAACAGTGAATGCAGACCATTCAGACCGAATCGTGGAGCTTTGGATATTTCAAAAGCTAAAAAGTTGTTAGACTTTGCTCCTGAATATTCTCTTCAAAAAGGCATGAAATTATATATTGAACAGGTAAAGGAACATATCTTAAATCTCGATTATCCTGAAAAGTATTTTTAATATGAATCACATAAAATTCTATAATGTCGACAGATTTTATCAGACTCACAAAGATAAAATACTTGAGTTAACCAATGAGGTTTTCTCAACAGGACAAGTACTTGAAGGCGATTACGTAAAAAAAGCTGAAGAAGAACTTGCAAAATTAACAAATCGCAAGTATTCACTTACAGTTAATAGTTGTACGGACGCATTATATTTTTCATTAATTGCTTCAGGTATAAAAAAAGGTGATGAAGTATTAGTTCCTACATTTTCATTTATTGCTTCAGCATCAGCAATTGTTCGCACTGGTGCTACTCCAGTATTTATTGACGTTAACGAAGACGGATTAATAAATTTAAATAAAGCTGCAGAAAAAATAACAAGTAATACTAAAGCAATAATTGCTGTACATATTTTTGGAAGAATAGTAAATCCTGAAGAACTTAATAGTTTTGCAGAAAAATATAAATTAATAATTATTGAAGATGCAGCGCAAGCATTAGGAAGTAAATATAATGAAATCCCTGCTGGAAAAACTGGCATAGCAAGCTGTTTCAGTTTCGATCCTTCAAAAATTATTCATGCATTTGGAACAGGGGGATGTGTAGTTACAAATAACGAAGAAATAGCCAACAAAGTTAAAAGTATTCGTGTTCATGGAAAATCTAAAAACAATAATGATTTTGAAACTTTAGGTTATAACAGCAGAATACCAGGTATACAAGCAGCAATCCTACAGTTTCAATTGTTAAACATTAAATCATATATTGAAAAAAGAACTTTTATTGCTGACTATTATTATTCTAGATTAAAAAATATTGAAACATTAAAATTCCTATCTCCTTCCCCATCAGAATCATGGAACTATCATAAATTTCCAATTTTTACTTCATACAGGGATGAATTAAAATCATTTTTAACATTAAATAATATAGAAACAGGAATTCATTATCAAAAAACACTTCCCGAATATAGTTTATTTGGTATAACAAATAACACTTTTCCTGTTGCAGAAGCATTAGCTAAAACTGAACTTTCACTTCCTATTTATCCTGAACTTCATGACGAAGAAATAAAATGGATTTGTGATTGCATTATTAAATTTTATAATTCTAAAGGCTTATGTTAATAATAGGTACAGGTGGATTAGCCAAAGAAATATTTGGTATGGTTTTAAAATATAAATTGTCAGATGACATTACTTTTTACGACGAAAACAAATCAACTCCTTCCCTTTTATATAATAAATTTAAAGTACTTCATGAGGAAAATGAAGTGCAAAAATATTTTTCTGACATTTCTAAAGATTTTATTGTAGGTATTGGAAACCCTCGTATTCGTGAGAAACTCACAATAAAAATGCGAGAACTTGGTGGTAAAAGCACTAATGTTATTTCTAATGAATCTGCTATTTTTCAATTTAACGACTATTCAACTGCAACTATAATTGAGCCTTTTGTTGGAATTTCACATGCATTAAGTCTTGGAGAAGGCTGTGCTATTCATATTCATGCAAGTATTGGTCATGCTGCAAAAATTGGCAAATATGTAAATGTGGGACCTGGAGCCACTATCATTGGTCCTATTGAGATTGGCGATTACACTTATGTTGGTGCAAAAACATTAGTATTACCAAATATTAAAATAGGAAAGCACGTTATTATTGCAGCCGGAGCTACAGTAAATAAAGATTTAAATGATTATGAAACTTTTCTGGGTTAATTAACAAAATATATTTATAATTTGTCATTCAGAACGAAATGAGGAATCTATTTCGACAAATTATAAACATATACTATTGCAGGTTTTGAAGCATTTTCAGCATGGCTAAATCTGCAATTAAATAAATCATCAAGGTGAGGATTGCAAATCCTCAAATATTAACATCGGGGTTACAAACCCCGACGAGCGGTTACTGCTATTCTCGATAAACTAGAACAAGCAGCTATACAATTATTTATTCGACCCAAAATGCACCATTCTGCAATAATTCCTGTATTGTTTTACAGTTTCGTCTTCCATAACTTTTAATTCTTTATCAGATAAATCCTCAATAAAACAAGTTGGATCAGATTCGTAAATATCACCTGTCATATAATACGAATAGACCCTACAACCGCCACATGTAAAGCGAAATTTACATTTTCCACATTTCCCTTTTAAATTGTTACGATTAACAATTTTTGAAAATAATTCAGATTTATAAAGTATATCATATAAATCTTCTATTAAAACATTTCCACCTGAGACATGATCAGAAACCAAAGGACATGGAGCCACATCACCTTTTGGATTTATTGCATAAAATGAACCGACCCAACAACCTACAGAAGGATTAGTTGGAACATGATTCAGGTTCTCTTTTTGATGACTATATTTTTTGTAATTTTCAGTTGAAAGAAATAATGGCACGTAACTCACATAACCTTTATAATGCTTCCTGAGTGCAGGATGCAAATAGTTTTTCATTGCCTCTTTATCAAACATCCATTTTCGGTTAGTGCTGTTTCTTGGAGAGTAAGGAACACGATTAAAAGGCAAATGAAGTTCATTTATTTTATCAAGAGTTTTACAAAAGGAATGTTTATTAAAACTGCCCATTGTTACAGAAACATTAACTCTGAAATGTTGACTCTCTAATCTATTCAGAATTTTCAAAAAATAATCTTGCGAACTTTCACGCGATTCTATATTTTCTTCATCAAATGAATTTATTCCCAGGGAAATAATCACATTCTGTCCTAAAATTTCTTTTATTTTTAATAATGTTTCTTCAGATAGTGTACTTCCATTTGATAAAATGCCAATAGAAAAACCTAATTCATTTGCTTTTGCAAGTATTTCAAATGCATCTTTTCTGAGTAAAAATTCTCCGCCGGAAAAATCTATATTCTTTGTTCCTAATTTTCTTGCAGGAATTAAAATTCTATTAACAATTATATCAAAAGGCAAGTCATCTTCTATTTTGTCTTTATGCTGCGAACCACTTGAACAACTTTGACATGCAAAATTACAATTACGCGTTGCTTCTAAATATAATGTGTGAAACATTGGGTTCATAAACACAAATTCTTAATGTTTGAAGATAAATATTTTTTTTGTAGGTTTGATAAAAAAATATTGATTAATGAAAAAAGCGGCTCTTATTCTTGGTGCTTCAAGTGGAATTGGATTAGCAACTGCAAAGATTCTGGCTAAAAATAACTGGAATATAATTATTGTTCATCGCGATAGGCGTGGAAATATGCCAGCAATTGAACCTCATTTTGAAGAAATAAAAAGTTATGGAGCTACTCTTTTAACAATTAACAATAATGCCTGTGAAACAAAGGGACAGGAAGAAATAATTGCTGAAATTAAATCACATTCACAGGAATTTAGTTCAATAAATGCACTTATACACTCAATTGCTGATGGTAATATTGGAAGTTTTACCTTAGAAACCGAAAGAAAAACAGACGAATACGGAATTCTTAGAACTATAAATTCAATGGGTTCGTCATTTGTTGTTTGGACTCAGCTTTTATTAAAAAATAATCTTTTATCAGATAATGGTCGTGTGCTTGGTTTTACAAGCGAAGGAAGCCAGAAAGTTCTTGAACAATATGGTGCTGTTGGCATGGCAAAAGCTACACTCGAAGCAGCTTGCAGATATTTAGCAATTGAACTTGCACCAAAAAGAATTACAGTTAACCTATTAAATCCAGGAGTAATTGAAACCCCAGCAATTAAAATATTTCCAACAGTTGCAGAATTTGTAAAAAAAGCAAAAGAACGTAACCCATCCGGTAGGTTAACTACTCCTGAAGATATTGCTAAAGTTGCTGAGTTTATGTTATCAGAAAATGCTGCATGGATAACCGGTGAAATTATTCGTGTTGACGGTGGCGAACAAATAATAGGATTATAAAATGGACGAAAATATTAAGAAATATATTCTTGAAAATCTACCGTACTCCAAACCATTTCTGTTTGTAGATAACATTATATCATATAACGAAAATGAAATTACAGGCACTTATACTTTTGATAAAGAAGAGTTTTTTTATAAAGGTCATTTTAAAAATGATCCTGTCACACCAGGTTTAATACTTGTTGAATGCATGGGTCAAATTGGTTTAGTAGGTTTTGCATTAGCACTCACCTATCCTGATTTTAATTATAAACCAATGCTTTCATTTGTAGAATCAGAATTCTCAAAATCTGTTTACCCTAGTGATAAGGTAACTGTAATTTCAAAAAAAGTTTATTTCAGAAATAATATTCTGAAATGTAATATCACAATGACTAATTCGAATAATGAAGAAGTCGCAAAAACTACTGCCATTTTAACTTTAGTTGAAACAAAATGAAAAGAGTAGTAATTACAGGAATTGGAGTTGTGGCACCTAATGGTTGCGGCAAAAAGGAATTTACCAATGCACTTATTTCAGGTAAAAGTGGAATTAAACACTTACCAGAACTTGCAGAATTAGAATTTGGCTGTCAAATTGGTGGAATTCCTGATACTTCAAATAACATTTTTAATAAATTTATTGAATTATATGGGCTTGAAACAGCAAGTTCAATGATAAAATATGCTGTTCTTGCTGGACTCGAAGCATGGGAGGATTCTGGTTTGCAAATCCCTCAACAAGGCTCAAATGAAGTTGATTACAATACTGGTGCAATCATTGGGAGCGGAATTGGAACAATAGATATTTATGGTGAACGAATTATTCCTATAACAAATCAGAAAAACATTAAAAAATTACGAAGTACAATAGTTGAACATAGTATGCTTAGTGGTGGCGCTGCAACTTTAAGTGCTATTATTGGATTAGGAAATCAACTTAGTTTTAATTCTTCTGCATGTAGCACAGGTACCGAAGCTATTATTCATGCTTTTGAAAGAATTAAAAATGGAAAAGCAGTTCGAATGCTTGCAGGTGCATCAGAGCCTTATTCCCCGTGGCATTGGTCACCATTTGATTCGATGAGAGTAACAACGCGCAAGCATAACGATGAACCAGAAAAAGGAAGCAGAGCTATGAGCGAATCTGCAAGTGGATTTGTACCAGCTGCTGGTGCAGGAATTGTATTACTTGAAGAACTGGAATCAGCACTCAAACGCAATGCTCATATTTATGCTGAAATTAAAGGTGGTTATATTAATTCCGGTGGTCAACGTAATGGTGGAAGCATGACTGCACCTTCATCTGATGGAGTTATTAAATGCATTCAGGGTGCATTAAAAGAAAGTGAAATTAATGAGACTGATATCGATTATATTTCAGGACATTTAAGCTCAACTATGGCTGATCCTCTTGAAATCAGCAACTGGAGTAAGGCCTTAAACAGAAAAGGAAAAGATTTCCCTAAAATAAACTCCACAAAATCTTTAATAGGACATACAATTGGTGCTGCCGGTGCAATTGAGAGTATTGCTGCAATTATTCAAATGCAAAATAGTTTCCTTCATCCTTCAATAAATTGCGATGATTTGCATCCACAGATTCTTGAGATTATTGACGAAACTTGTATCCCAAAGCAAACTATTGAAAATATTTCCTTAAATTGCATAGCTAAAGCAAGTTTTGGATTTGGAGACGTTAATACATGTTTAATTTTTAATAAATTTAAGTCATGAACAAATTATTTGAAGAAGTAAAAGATATAATCAAAAAATATGCTTTCGATAAAACTTTAGTCGATAAAGCTGAGGAAAATTCAAAAATTATTGCCGATCTCAGAATTAATTCTGCCAGAATTGTGGATATTGTTCTGGATATTGAAGAAAAATATGATATTGAAATTGACGACAAAAGTCTTGAAAGAATTATTTCTATTAAAGATGCAATGAATATAATCTCAGAAAAACTAAAATAATAAAATGAGTTTTATTGGTAACGACATTATGTACTTTAAAAATAATGTTAATACTTTTAATAGAAAAGGTGTTACTGATAAAATATTATCTAAAAATGAATCAAAATTATTTCATTCATTTTGTTTGAATAATCACCTGATAATTGCATGGACAATCAAAGAAAGCATTTATAAAATAACGTGCAAAGAAGGCAATCAAAAAGCCTTTTCTCCTAAAACAATTGAGATAATAGAATTTATTTCTGAGAATTTAAACGAATATATCGGTAAAGCTGTTTATTCGAACAAAATTTACAATTTCAAAACTGAAGTAAATAAAGATTTTGTATTTTCAAATGCATCAAACAATTACAATACATTAAATTGCATTAATAATATCTTTTTTCCAAATAATGTTTCGGATAAAAGAAGTTCTAACAATTTATACTTAAACGAATATTTAAACTATAATAATAAACAGCTTTTTTTTCATAAAAACGGAGTTCCATTTATTTCAGATCAGGCAAAGAACATTGATATTTCAATAACTCACGACTTTGAAACACTTGTTTACAGCGAATTAAAAAACTTAAATATTGCTACTAATGCCTGATAATAATCCCATAATAACTATAGCAATTTTAGCTCATAACCATGAGAAAACAATTGAAAAAGCGATTAAGGGAGCTCTTTCTCAAAAATTAACTTATAGTTTTGAGATTATATTATTTGATGATGGCAGTAATGACGGAACTTCGTTAATATTTCAGAAGTATTATAAAGAAAATCCTGATGTAATTAAGCTTTTCATTTTCCCTGAATCAAAAGGTCCTATTTTCAGAGCAAAACAGATGTATGAAAATGCAAAAGGAAAATACATTGCATGGCTTGATGCTGATGATTACTGGACATTTCATTCAAAACTACAAATTCAATTAGATTTTTTAGAAACAAATCCTAATTATTCTGGCTGTTTTCATGATGCATTAATTAAAACAAATGAACAACTGCACGTAAACGAACAAACAAAACTTCAATCACTTCATAAATACAGGTATTATAGTCAGTTTAATCATTACGAAGAAGAATTTACACCGTATTTGCTTTTAAAACGTAACATTATACCAACAGCATCGCTTGTTTTTAGAAAATCAGATTTTTCAGCATTTATGAATAATTACAATTTGAATATTTATTCGTTCAGCTGGGCTTTTCAATTGAAAATAATTAGTGAAGGCAATTTTAAATATTTTAATCGTTGCTGGTCTGTTTACCTTGACCATAATGAAGGTTTAAGCAAAAAAGTAAATTCAGAAAATTTTACGTTAAACAATATCTCTATTTTAAAATATTTCAAAAAAGATTCATTTTATAAAAAGTATTTAAATACCATCAATCAGAGCATTGTCAAAGAATATGAATGTATTTTAAGAAATAAAACAAATAACAGAATTATTTTCAAATACATGGTTGGTTATTTATGGTATTTATTTATTGCAATGTTTTGGGAAGGTGCATACTATAAATTTAACTTTGTTAAACAGATATTTTCAGGTAAAAGCTAATGTGCGGAATTTTTGGACAGTGGAATTTTAATAGTTCACCATTAAATACTGAAATTTTTAATGTACAACGTAACACCTTGTCTCATCGTGGACCAGATTCATCTGATTCATGGTTTTCTGAAAATAAAAATATAGGACTTTCTCAGACCAGGTTAGCAATTATTGATTTAGATAAAAGAGCAAATCAACCAATGCACAATGAAAATAACAATGTTCACGCAGTAGTAAATGGAGAAATATATAATTACAAAGAACTAAGAACCGAATTAGAAAAAGCAGGACATATTTTCAAAACTAACTCTGACAGTGAAGTTATAGTTCATGGTTGGGAAGAATGGAAAACAAATTTACCTTCAAAGCTTGATGGGATGTTTGCTTTTGCAATATATGATGAAATAAATAAACAAATGTTTGCTGCACGTGACAGATTTGGGATAAAACCATTTTATTATAAATCTGCACCTTCATTATTCACATTTTCATCTGAATTAAAAGCAATTGTAGCAAATCCAGATCACGAAAAGAAAATTGATTGGTCATCTGCTTGCGATTATTTTACATACCGATATATTCCAAGCCCTAGAACAATCTGGGAAAATGTTTGTAAGCTCCCTCCTGCTCACTCTATTTTAATTGAAAGTAATGGTAAAACAACTATAAACGAATATTGGAAGCTAAATTCTGAAAACAGAATAATCCCTTTTAATGACGCTGTTCATCAGGCGCGTGAACTTTTATTAAAATCAGTAAAAAAACACTTATTAAGTGACGTAGTAGTCGGCACATTTCTTAGCGGTGGCTATGATTCCTCTGCATTAGTTTTACTTCAGGACGAATTAAAATATAAGCAAAAAACATTTACCATTGGTTTTGACAATTGGAATAACAGCGAGCACAATTATGCTGAAATAATTGCAAAACAATTCAAAACCGAGCATTATAAAGAAATTATTGATGCTAACAGCTTGCAAATACTTGATAATCTAGCATGGAATTATGATGAACCAAATGGTGATATTAGCACCATTCCTACTTTTAGAGTTAGTCAACTTGCATCTAAGCATGTAAAAGTAGTTTTATCAGGTGAAGGAGCAGATGAAATATTTGGAGGATATACCTGGCATCATAATTTAATGAACAGAAATAATTTATTAAAGAAAGACAATATTTACAATATCCTAAACGGCAATAAAATGCATGGAATAGATGGTTATTCTAATGCAATGTCAATGGGACTATTTAATAATAACAAATTAAAAGAACTATTTACAAAAAATTATCATAATTACATTTCCGATGATCCATTCTGGTTCTATCGACAGCATTACAGGAATGACCTAAGTCCCTTAAAAGCATTCCAATACCTCGATATTAAAACTTTTATGGCTGAACTGGTACTTCAGAAAGTAGACAGAGCCAGCATGGCAAATTCACATGAAGCAAGAGTTCCTTTTCTTGACTTGGAACTAGTAGAATTCATGTTTAACCTTGATGAAAAAGTATATTTCAAAAAAGGAACACAAAAATATATTCTTCAGGAAATATTAAAGCCTTTTGTACCTACTGAAATTATTAATCGAAAAAAACAGGGATTTACAGGTCCGGATAGGTATTATCAAAATGTTGAATGGTATAAAACCGAACTTAAAAACTCAATTTTAGTTGAGAATGGTGTAATTAACAGAAATTTTATTGAAAACTCAATAAATTCAATAGATTTTTGGAGGTTATGGAAAATTGTAATTTTTGAAAAATGGTATAAAAAGTGGTTCTAGTCTTATATTATTAATTAAGCCAACCTTTTTTCAAGTTAAATTTATTATATTTGATATACTAAATTTAATATTTTGGCACTAATCTGCGGCATATATTCTAATAACATTGATAAATTGACTGATGAAAAGCAAAGATTTTTAACAAGCGTTAGCATTGGCAATTCTTCAATTATTCATAAAATTAATAAAAATGGGTTATTTGTTTTAGTTAACCCATTATGGAATACAATAGAAAACTGCTTTGCTGAATTTAAAAATTATTCCTGTATAATATCTGGTAGAATTACTAACATAAATGAGTTAAAAGATTTACCAAATCAACCACTTACGGACTCACATGCTTTAATAGTCCTTAGTTTATACTTAAATAAAGGAGATGAATTTGCAACTTTGATTAAAGGTCAATTTTCAATCTTAATTTATAACGAACAAGAAAACACTTTATTTATAACAAATGACAAATTTGGCATCTGGCCAATGTTTATAAAGAAAAGAGAGATTGGATTATTTTTTTCTACTGAATATGAACTGTTGGTTGAAAACATATTTGATTTAAGCCCTGATTATAAAGGCATTTCAGAATATTTTTTCCTTGGCTCTCCTCTTAATGGAAAAACTTTCTTTAAAAACATTTCAAAGATTAAACCATGCTCAGTAATAAATTGCAATAAAGATAAAATATCTGAAACAAATTATACCATAAATTGGCCTGAAATAAATTTCAAAAGAAACATAAAAGAAACTTCTAGTCAATTAGCAGAGATTTTTAATAAAGCAGTTAATACCCGTTTAAAAATTGAGCAACCAAAGCAATGCATGCTTACAGGCGGACTTGATTCAAGATTTATCCTTAGCTGTATTCCTGATGATATCAGAAAAACTATTGAATTTATAACATTCACTTCACCTAGAGTTAATGAAACTTTAGACAGAGATATTATCATTTCTAAAATGATCGCTAATAAAAAACAACTTAATCATAAAGTAATTAATTACCAGCCATGGTCAAGTTTGTGGGAAACTGAGCTATCTCCGGAACATTTAAAAGTATGGCGAGACATACCTCAAACATATACTATTGGAGGATTTTATGGCGGGGAACTTATCAGTGGAGGTTGTTTTGAAATGATGCCTAAAGAAATATTTCTTATTGATAAAAATAAATTCAACATCTATTCTAAATTTAAAAGTATTAAATCAAGAAAAATCCGAAAACTACTTCCCATCGAAATCTCTAAGTATTCTAACGAGATATTTGATGAACTTAAATTTAACTACAATAAGTTATCAATGCAGAATAAACTTTTTTGGTTTGCTCTTACATATATAACGGGAGGTTTCTTCACATCAATATATGGAGGTATAAATTCAAGATGGCACACACCCTATTTACTTCAACTTAAATCAGATTCACCATTTCTTGATACAGACTTTCTTACTTTTTTAATGACTATACCTCCTGCTATTCTGCAAGATGTTAATATGCCACTTTACAATTCCATTTATAGTGAAATTTATCCTGAATTATCCTCTTTTCCGACTAATTCAAAATTCGGTTTAATTTCCGGAAATTGTATTCTTTATTTAAAAGAAGGCGTTGAACCAAGAGATAGCAGAACTATTGAAAGAAAAATAAATATTGAAGAATTTAACAATATATCTAATAAATGGCTCAACTGCCAAAATTTTGAAAAGCCAAATACAGGAACTATTGAAGAACAGTATTTTGTTGATTTTATAACTTTGTGTAAATATTTGAAATTAGATAAATAATGAAAATCTTTAACTGGTTAAACATTAAAACTAAGTCAACAGGAAATTCATATTTTTCTGAATACAACTCATTAAGAAAAATAAAGCACAAAGATGCATTTTGTTATGCTCCGTATAATACAATGAGATTTTCGGTTGCTGGAAAAATTCTGGGTTGCTGTCGTAACAGATTTTATCAGCTTGGTTCTTTTCCTGAACAATCTATTGACGAAATATGGCATGGTTCATTATATAATAATTTAAGAACATGTATGAATAATTACGACCTTTCTGCAGGTTGTCAGTTTTGTCAAAGGATGTTGATGCAAAAAAATTATTCATTACTTAAATCTATTGATTACGATTTTTTTGGAACCGACAAATCATTAAAATACCCTGAAAAACTTGAGTTTGAATTATCTAACACGTGCAATTTAAACTGTATAATGTGTTCAGGTGAATTTTCTTCTACAGTTCGTAAACAACGTGAAAACCAAATCAATTACCCTGATTCTTATGGCGAAAGTTTTTTAACACAGATTATACCATATTTACTGCATGCTAAAAGAGCTACATTTTCTGGAGGTGAAACCTTTTTAATAGAATTATATTACACATTATGGGAAAAAA
Organism: Bacteroidia bacterium; assembly: GCA_016218155.1. Lineage (NCBI taxonomy): Bacteria > Pseudomonadati > Bacteroidota > Bacteroidia > Bacteroidia bacterium. Next base: position 35,254 of record JACREQ010000030.1, on the reverse strand, counting down.
TAATTGAAATAAATCCCAAAATGGAAATCATTATAATTACTAATGGAACAGTTCTTAATGACAGAATTAAAGATTTATTAAAAAGAGGCAACTTCTATTTTGCAGTATCTATAGATTCTTTTAAAAAAGATAATTTTGAAAATATCAGAAAAAAAGCATCATTTGAAAAAGTTATTGAGAATTTTGAGTATTTTTATAATTACTCCGCTTTAAGAAACAAGTGGATTACAGTTAACATATGCCCGCTTCAGCAAAACTGGCATGAAATACCTGAAATTGTATCATATTTAAACAAACGTTCGATTAGCCTATATTTTAACAATGTTGATTTTCCTTCTTATTGCGCAATACGCACTATGTCAGCATTACAAATAAATGAGATAATTGAATATTATAAAAATACTGATATATATATGACAACTAATTCTGTATGTATAAGTAACAAACAATTGTTTGATAATCTTCTGAACTCTGTTATTGTTTGGCACAATGAAGCAATTGAGTTTGAAAAATCAGGTATTGACTCTTGTAATGACGAACTTAAGTTAAAACAATATTTATTCTCTATGGTTGAAAATCATATTAATAACACTACTTATTTATCCGAAGAAAACAAAATTAAACTTTACAATAATTTTTTAACAAAGCACAACTTAGTTCTTGAAAAAATAACAGATTTAAACATTAAGCAAAATGCAATTAAAAACTTTTCAAGATTACCTATTGATGTAATAATGGCCGAAACTGAATTATGTACTTCAGAAAAGCTTCTTGAAAAATATATACAAACTTCTAAATTTGCTTATGAAAGTTAATTTCAGAAAATAATGCCAGATAAATTTAAAATAACATTATCAAACAAATTGAATTACAAGCTTAAAGCTGGAATTCCAATCAAAGCACCATTGTGTAATGCTCCATTTACAAATATGTTATTTGTTCCTACAGGAAAAGTAATGGCTTGTCATTATAATAGGGGAACAGTTATTGGCGATATAAATAAAAACAATTTAAAAGATATCTGGTTTGGAAAAAACTTTGATAAACTAAGGAAAAAAATAAAAGATTCTGATCTTTCTTACGGTTGCCAGAATTGCTATTATGAACTAAAAAATAAGAATTATTATTTATCAGGTCCGTATAAATATAATTATTTAAAGCAAAATGTTAATAAAATGCCTGCATTACTGGATTTTCAGCTTGAAAATACATGTAATCTCGAATGCATAATGTGCAGTAGCGAGTATAGCAGCGCAATTCAAACAAACAGAGAACATCTCGAAAAACATAATAGTCCATATAACAATGATTTTATTGAACAAGTAAAACCATTTATTCCATTTTTAAAATCAGCATCTTTTACTGGCGGAGAACCATTTATTATTAAAATATACAGAGAATTATGGAAATTATTTAATGAATTAAATCCGTCTGTACCATTATATATTTCTACTAATGCCTCATTTATTCCGGAAACCATAAAGTCTATTTTAGAAAATGGGAATTTTAACTTCACGGTATCAATTGATTCATTAAATAAAGAAATTTATGAAAAAGTTCGCAAAAATGCAAGTTTAAATAACACTTTACAGAATATTGAGTATTTATATAATTTAACAACAAATAAAAATAATTCGTTAAGTATAAAAATAGTAGTAATGACTTTAAATGCCAAGGAATTACCAGAAATGATACAATACTGGTCTGGCAGAAATATTCAGGTTTTCCCAAAACTACTATGGGTACCGGTGTTTTTATCATTAAGACAATTAAGCGAACAAGAATTTGATGAATTAATTAGTTTATATAAATCATATGAACTTCCCTCAGCTTCTGATATTCAAAATAATAACAATAAACGTTTTCAGGAAATTATTCACCAGTTAGAGATATGGAAATTCGAAAAAAATCAAAATTCAATTTCAGAGTTATCTAAAAAGGATATCAAAGACCTAAAAATAACTTTTAAACAAAGTTTAGATAATTCAGTTATAAATGATTTCAATATTGATGTTTTAAAGAAAGAAGAAACATTAAATATTATAGAAAAAACTTTATCAGAGATTTACAAACAAAATATAGAAGAAGCCAATTTAAAAACATCATTAATACATTTCATTTCCATTGTACCCGAAACTATTACAGCAGAAATAATGCGATCTCCAGAAAAATTTATAGAAAGGTTTCATTATGAATCAAAAAATAAATAATAAAGTGGAAAATAATTTCAGATGCAATCTGCCTAATCTGAACATGTACATTTCACAGGATGGAACTGTTAAAGTATGTTGTTATAATCATCATTTTGAAATAGGCAATTTAAATAATAATACTCTTTTAGAAATATGGAACTCTTACAGCAGAAAAGATTTTGCTAAATCACTTCATAAAAACACTAACGAAAAAAGTTGCAGTAATTGCAGTATAAAGCAGCAGGTTAAAAAAGATTCGTTTTTTACAAATAAATCATTTAAGAATGCAAAATTCCCTAAATCTATTGAATTAGAACTCTCAAATAATTGCAATCTTGAATGTGTTATGTGCTCGTCATTATTTTCTGATAAAATTGCACATAAATTAAATTTACAACAGAAAGAAACATTTAATTTTCAATATATTATTCAACAACTGTCTCCATTTATTTCTCATTTATCTGAGGTTAAATTTTATGGTGGGGAACCATTTCTTATCGAGAAATATTATGAGATATGGGAATATATTTTAGAACAAAATTCTGATTGTAAAATATATTTACAAACAAATGGCACAATACTAAACAATAGAATAAAAACTTTATTAAATAAAGGAAAGTTCAATATTGGAGTTTCAATAGAATCAATAAATCCTGTAAATTATGCTAAAATAAGGGTAAACGCAACTCTGGAGAAAGTTCTTACTAACATTAATTACTTTTACGAATACTCAAAACAAAAAAAAACATATTTTGGCATTTCGGTTTGTCCATTAAGACATAACTGGCAAGACATTCCAGCTTTAATTGAATATTTCAACAAATTAAAAATAAGTGTTAGTTTTCATAATGTAGTTCAACCATTTTATGCATCAATCTGGAATTTAAAAAAAGAAGAACTTTTAAAAATTCATAACATATTATCAAAATATAATTTTAAAGAAACTAAAAATAAAATAATCGCTTCAAATATCAATAATTACAACAAACTAGTTTCAGATATTTTAAATTGGCATTTAGATTCTATTGAACGTGAAAAAGAATATGAAACATATATAAATCATTCTATCGATAAACTATTAGAAGAAATATATAATAAAGTAAAATCATTTTTAGATAGTTTAGAATGGATGAAACATAGCATAAAAGAATCAAAAATTAGTTGTTTTATTGAAAAGCTTGATAAAGTTTGTAAAACTATTGAAAATAAAGATTTGTTAAAATCAAAATTAATTAGGTTACAGTTTATTTCTGCAAACATTTTAATTAGCGAAACCGATAGAATTAGCATTGATGAATTTAAAGACAATTTACTTGCTTTATAACAATGGATAAGAATAATATTAATACTATAAATAATTGGGGAAAATATTCAATTTTCAGGCTTAATAATTTTATAAATAAAAAGAATTACAAAGATTACAAACTATTGAACGAATTCAATAAACATAGACCTTTTGGTCCACAAAATCTATTTTGTCTGGCACCTTTTAATTCTATGTTTTTTGACCAGAAAGGAAGAGTTAGACCCTGTTGGGATTTAATCACCGACTACGAATATTTTCCGAACAAATCACTTAAAGAAATATGGAAAGGAGATATTTTTAAGAAATTAAGAGATAATTTTAGTGCAAATGATTTATCGTTAATGTGTGGTATTTGTAGAAAGTCATTATCTGATAAAAGCTTTTATAATGTTAAGTCAACAAAATTTGACAATTACCCTATTAACAAAAGCGAATTTCCTTCATATATGGAATTTGTTTGCGAAAACACCTGTAATTTGGAATGTATAATGTGCAGCGGTGAATTGTCATCTTCAATAAGAAACAAGAGCGAACATATTTCAGCAATAAAAAGCCCTTACGGTAATGATTTTGTAAAACAGCTTGAAGAATTTATTCCACATTTAAAAGTTGCAAATTTTATTGGCGGAGAACCATTTCTAATTAAAATATATTACGATATCTGGCATTTAATGAACAAAATAAATCCAAATATTTCAATTTATATTTCAACAAATGCAACGGTTTTAAACGAAAGAATAAAAAATATTCTTAACAATGGAAAATTTTCTTTTAATGTTTCTATTGATTCTCTGAAAAAAGAAGTTTTCGAAAAAATCCGCAAAAATGGCTCATTTGAGACGGTAATGAAAAATATTATCGAATTAAACAAATACACAAAACTAAAGAAAACTTATTTTAACATTAACACCTGTATTATTAGAGAAAACTGGGAAGAAATTCCTGAAATTATAAATTTTTGTAACAAACTCGATTCTACGATTTTTTTCTGCGAAGTTATTCAACCAGAAAACCAAGCAATATGGACATTACATTCTACAGAGATAGAAAAAATACAACAATATCTTTCTGGTTTTTCATTTCCTTTAAAAACCAAAAATCAGAAATATAACAATGTTCAGTATATTTCTTACATTAAAAAATTGGAATATTGGAAAAATAAGGCAGAGCAATTAGAAAAAGACATCAATAAAGAAATTAGAGTTGTAAATAAAGAACAAATTATTGAACTAATAATAAATCATTATTCAAAACACAATAATAGCATTGAATTTATAAATAAAATAGAGGAAATTGTAAATGGGTTAAATAATAACATGCTTACATCTGATTTAACAGATAAATTATTTAATTTGCCTGACGATTTTGTGCTTTCTATATTTTTAAATGAAAGTAAAGAAACAATAATAAATCAGTTATTAGTGCTAAAATATTATTAATATTGTAATTATAAATATATTTTGTTGATTTTTATTTAAAAATGTCAAAACAAATAAATAAATATTTAGCTACTCTCCCATTATTTAACAGAAAAACACTGTGTAAAGCTCCATTTAATGCATTAAGATTAAGTCTGAATGGTAATATTCAAATATGTTGTGCAAATAAAGACTTTTTATTAGGAAAATATCCCGAGACAAATATTAAAACAGCATGGTTTAGTGAAAAAGTTAACGAATTAAGAAAATGTATTTCATCAAAAGACCTGTCACTTGGCTGTTCAGAATGTAAGTCACAAATTGAAAATGGAGCATTTTATTCGGTAAAAGCCAGATTCTATAACCATTTAAAAATAAATAAAAACGGTTACCCTTCCCTAATTGAATTTGAATTGGATAATAATTGCAACTTGGAATGTATAATGTGCAATCCATATACGTCATCTTCAATCTTAAATAAATGCAATTTTCAGTTAGAAAAAACACAATACAATAATTCTATAATAAATGAAATTGAGGAATTTATTCCTCATTTAACACATGCTAATTTTATTGGTGGTGAGCCATTTTTAGTTCCACTTTATTTTTCAATTATTGAAAAGATGTTAAGCATTAACCCCAAAATAATATTTAACATAAGTACAAATGGGACTATTTTAAATAACAGAATAAAAGAATTATTAACAAAAGGAAATTTTGACATAGGTTTCTCAATAGATTCAATTAGAAAAGATACGTATGAAAAAATCAGGATTAATGCCAGTTTTGATATTGTTATGGATAATCTTGACTATTTTCAAAATTACTGTAAATCAAAGGGGACATCTTTTAGTGTGTGGGTTTGTCCGTTAAAACAAAATGCATATGAAATTGCAGAATTTGTAAATTATTTCGAAAAAAGAAATATTAAGGTCTATTTTAACACAGTTATAATGCCACACAGCTTATCACTATGGTATCAAAATTCTTTTTATTTGAAAAAACTTCACGCATTTTATAATAAATTACAAATAAGTGGTAAAAGTGAAAACTATAAAAGATTTATCGAATTTATAAATCAGATTGGTTCTTGGGCTGAAGCTTCGATTTATAGAGAAAAATACCTTTCAAAATATTCAATTTTAAACAATGATGAACTTATTAATATTTTCGTAGAAAATGTAAGACAGCACATAATTAAAAATGACGAAACAAAATATTATTCAGAAGAAATAAAATCAATTATTAATAGCATCTTAATTCAAAAAAGTGAAAAACAATTAAAAAATATTTTATTATTTTTATTATCGTTACCGACTTCAGAAAGCATAGAAATTTTAATGTCAAATAATATTGAATATATTAATTATTATATAAGCAAAAATTTTTAATGAATCAACTTAATATTAATGAGTAAAATTCTTTTACATATTGGTTATCCAAAAGCTGGTTCAACTTTTCTTGGTAGTTGGTTTTATAATAATCCTAATTTTAGATTTTATGATTTAAGTAAGGTAGCATTTAATAATATTAATAAATTTAAAGATTGTTTAAATAATACATCTTCTGATAAAACAATTGTAATTAAAGATACCAGATTTATAACTCCTCACAATAATGACTTTAAGGAATTTTCAAATATTTTTGACACCCAAAAAAAAATTGCAGAAAAATTATTTTTACTATTTCCAACTGCAAAAATATTAATTGTAACAAGAGGTTTCGAATCAGCAATAAAAGCAAATTACTCACAATATGTAAAAGAAGGAGGTATATTAAGCTTCAATAATTTAATAAAAATAAATAAAAACAGCCAATGGCTTCCATTTAATTATAATGAAATAATTGAATATTATATAAATTTATTTGGGAATAATAATGTATTAATCATTCCATTTGAATTACTTAAAAATAATCAGAATAAATTCATTTATAAAATCGAAAATTTTGTAAATATCTCACATATAGATATTGATGTAAAAGATAATAACCCATCATTAACACCTCAAGGAATGGAATTTATCAGAATAATTAATATTACTTTATATTTTTCTTTATACATATTGGGCCCATTTCAAAAATACGGATATAGAATACATTTAAAAATACTTGATACTATAAAAACAAAATCATGGAATAATATTTTGTTCATAACATTATCTAAACTAGTTAAAAATAAACCTTTAATAATTGAACCTATAAAAGAAATTAGAAATAATTTTCAAGGATATAGTGATTGTTTAAGAGATAACCCAGACTTTCAACCATATAAAAAAGAATATTTTTTAGACTAATGACATACTTAAAATTAAAATATTTTATTTTAATCTGTTTATTATTAAACATTGGTAAACTATACTCTCAACTCGACTCTCCAGTTAATACATTTGTTAAAAATATAAACATAAAAGATCCATCATCTAATTGCATCTCAATATACAACCCAACAAATTCTAATTCAGTCTTTTCATTCAATATTAACAATAAATTGTGGGCAGATACAGGTGAAATGTTAAATGAAATCAGATATTTATCTGGAAAGAGTACAGATAGCTTATATTACTATGCATGGAAATATGTTTGTAACAATACATACTCTAATATTTCATTAACCAATAATAATTGGATTTCATCACCAATAATATATCTAAACTCAATTGGCTTTGGTTTATGTGGAAAACAAGCATTAGTTTTAGCCAATCTGTGGGAAAAATTAGGTTATAAATCCAGAATCTGGGGTTTAAATGGTCATGTTGTTCCAGAAGTATTTTACAATGGCAAATGGCATATGTTAGATCCTGCATATAAAGTTTATTATTTAAACGAGAATAATGATATAGCAGATGTGGAAGAATTATCAAATAACCCTAGACTAATAACTAATCCTTTAAAAATTCAAAAAAATAATTTATACTATTTTTTAAGATATACAAATGATTTAGCAAAACTATATATATCAAAAAATGATAACAATTTAATTTATAAAGAAACAATACCTGATGCAGTTTCGAATTTCTCAATAGAACTTCCTCCTTATTCAACTTTAGATTTTCCAATAAATTACAACTCTAGTTCAACTAATATAAGACAACTTCCATATAAAGCATTTTGCAAAATTAGTATCCCTTCAAATTGGACTGGAAATTTAAATAACAATCTAGTGTTAGCAGGAATAATAGGAAAAGGAAAAGTCTTGATTAACAAAAAAGAATATATAATAAATAGTGCAGAATTAAATAACCTTTTATCTAATTTAGAATACTTTATAACTAATTTTAATATTATTGAATCAAAAGAACCGCTTGAAATATATTATTTTATTAACCCAGTTATTACAGAACTAAAAACAAATAACATTATACGTATTAAAGGTGTAAATACTACAAAACTAAAAATTACAAATAAAAATATATCCGACTCTATTTCTGTTGTTAAAGCTTTATACAAACAATATTTTTTTTATGAAAATTCAAGAGTTTGTATTCTCAATGAAAAACTAGATTCAAATATTCCATGTTTAAATAATAATAAACCTCTTTCTAAAGAAAATTTTATTAATATTTTGAAGGATTATTATAAATGTACAAATAATGCAAATACAACAGATATTAATAAGATTATTAATAAAATTGAAAAATCTTTTAATAGACTTCAAGACAATTATAATTATAATAAATTATTTTTTATAATTAATAATATTCCTAATCAAATTTTATTTGATGATTTTAAAAATGCTTCAGAAGAAGAATTATTATATATATTGCTATTTATTAACAAAGAAGAATAAATAATATGTACAGCTACGTATTTGTTGTTTGTGGGGCAGAAAAACATATTAATACTCTTGATTTCTCGATATCATATTTGAAACATTTTTCAAATTATGAAATAATTGTAGTTACTGATTCTTCTCGTAATGAAAGTCCAATAAAACATAATAACATTATAGATATAAAAGTTCCAGTTGATTACAATAATCATCAGGCAAGCATTTGGTTAAAAACTTCTCTTCACCGGATTTTACCTAAAGGTATACTTTATTGTTATTTAGATAGTGATGTTATTTCAGTAAATAAAAACTGTAACAACATATTTAATTACTACCATTCCCCCATTTCATTTGCCTCAGATCATTGTAAAATAGATCAATTCAGCCCCTATGCTATAAATTGCAATTGTTTATACAAATATATTACAGAAAAAGACACATTTGAGAAAGCCATTTCTAATGCTATAAATTGCAGTAATTATCCTCCTGATTTTCACAATCCAAATACCAGAGAATTATATGGAATACTAGAAAATATCAAGAATAATCCATTAAAAAATATTGTTTCAATATTTAAAATGTTGTTAAGTTTATTTGGATTTAAATTTATTATTAAAAATAATATTGTTTTAGATAAAAAGAAAAAAGGATTTTTTATTAATAATGAAGTTTTTCCATTTTTGTTTTTTTACAGAAAGCAAATAAAAGAAAAAACAATTTACAAACTAAACTTATTGAAACTTAAATGGAAAAAATCTGACAATACATATTTAGCTAAAAGCACATGCAATCATCTAATTAGTGAAATAAAAAATAATTTTAACATTAAAATTACTGATAACAAATGGCAACATTGGAATGGCGGGGTATTTTTATTTAATGATGACTCATATGATTTTTTGGAAACATGGCATCAAATGACTTTAAAAATATTTGAAAACAATGTATGGAAAATTCGTGATCAAGGCACTTTAATAGCTACAGTATGGAAATATAATTTACAAAATCACCCCACATTACCACATGAATTCAACTTTATTGCAGATTACTATAAATTTAATATTAAAGCAGAAATTAAACAAAACAATATAGTAATTACACAAAATAACAAATTACTAAATCCAAACTTTATTCATGTTTATCATGAATTTGGAACTAAAGGTTGGAATTTGTGGGATAGTATCGAAAAAATTTATAATTAATAAATGTCCAAAATTACCCCAGAAAATATTATCATTAATGGATTGTGGATTGGCAAAGAGCTATCATTACTGGAAATTCTATGCATAAAATCTTTTATTAAAAATGGACATACATTTCATTTATGGTTATATCAACCACTAAACAATATATTACCAGAGAATGTAGTTTGCAAAGATGCAAACACCATAATACCAGAAAATAAAATTTTCAGATATAAGAATAAAAACCAATACGGACATGGAAAGGGAAGCTTGGGAGGATTTTCTGACATATTCAGATATAAACTTTTATACGAGTATGGTGGTTGGTGGACAGATATGGATATTACCTGCATAAAACCATTAAATTTCGAACAGGAATACGTTTTCAGAACTCATCTTGATTTAAAACTTGTTGGAATCTTAATGAAATGCCCAAAACATTCAGAATTAATGGCACAGTGTTATAAAAGAGCCATTGCAGAAATAAATGAAGAAAATACAGACTGGAATAGACCTATTCAAATTCTTGTGGATGAAGTAAAAAACTATAATCTTGAAATTTATATTATTGAATTATCTAATCAAGATAGCTGGAAATTGATAATAAAGCTTCTGAAAAAAGATTTTCAGATTCCATCTAAATGGCATGTTATACATTGGGTTAATGAAGAATGGAAAAGGAATAAAATTAGAAAGGATTATTTTATTGAAGATTCTACCATTCATCTGCTTTTACAGAAAAACAATATTCCTTTTTCTAAAATTAGTTTATTCTGTAAAATTTGTTACAGATTTAATTTATTATATTTAATTGCAGGTTTAAGGCAATTACCTTATTTTATTAAAAGAAAGTTTAATTAACTTCAACTCCGTTTTTATATGTAAACTGATTTGTTTTATTACCTCCTTCGTCAAATTCTAACCAAACACCATCTTTCTGATTAAGGTTATATTTTCCTTCAACCTGCTTTGTTCCGCTTTCATAAAAACATGTCCATATTCCTTGTTTCTGACCTGTTTTATAGCCACCTTCACAAGCTTTTGCACCAGATTCATAATACTCTACCCAAATTCCTGTTTTACCCCCAGCAGCATACATTCCTTCACTCGATTTTTTACCGCTTTCAAAATATTCTATCCATCTACCATCTTCCTTACCGTTAGCATATGAGCCTGTAGCTTTCACTTTTCCCTTTTCGTCACAATATGTAAAAGGTCCGTTTAATTTTCCTGCAGAATAAACTTCATCCGATTTACGATTTCCATTTTCATACCACTGCAAACTTGAGCCACTTTTCAAACCAGCTGAATAATATTCTTCAGATTCTTTTTTACCATTTGCATACCAAAAAACAGCTTTACCGCTTTGTAATCCATCTTTAAAAGTTTCTTCAGACCTTAATTTACCATCAATAAACCATGATGAGAATTTTCCATCTTTTTTATCGACCGTATAACTGCCCTCAGATTTTTTTTGCTGATTGTCATACCAGATAGTCCAGGTACCTTCTTTGTTTCCATTTTTAAAAAGACCTTCCATTTTTTTCTGACCATTCTGAAACCACTCTGTATATGTACCGTCTTCTTTTCCTTTGATACAGTTAATCTCCATCATCTTCTGACCATTTTCATATACTGTTCTGAAAACTCCATCTTTTAAGCCATCAATAAAATTGCCTTCTGTTTTAATTCTACCATTCTCATACCACTCTTTATATTCACCATTCTGTACTCCGTTAACCCATGTTTCGACTGACATTTTTTGTCGATTCTGATACCAACTTTGAATTAAACCGTCTTTTTTACCATTAACATAGTTACCAGAAAATGATTCGCGTCCATCTTCATACCAGGATTTACTCTGTCCATTTAATTTACAGTTGACATAACTTTCAAGCGATTTTTTTTGTCCGTTTTCATAATACCATATCCATAATCCATCATGTTTATCGCCCATTAAGGTTCCTTCAAGACTTAATTTTCCATTAGGATATTTTTCAATAACGGTTTTATACACCATATCTTTTAAAGCCATTCCTTTTTCATCAAATGCTTTCCAAATTCCTTCACGTCTGTCATTCAAATAATTTCCCTGTTGCATTATTTTACCATTCTCATAATAAAGAGTAGCTGTTCCATTAAGTTTACCATCCTTACAAATTCCTTCAAAAGACTTCTGCCCGCTGTTATACCATTCTAGCTGCGAACCGACTTTTTTGCCATTTTCATAATTCACTTCCATTTTTTTATTCCCTGATTCATAGAATGTGGCATACTTACCATCAAGTTGTCCCGCAGTATAAGCTGACTCACATGATTTTTTTGCATTTGCATACCATTCTGTCCAGACTCCGTCTTTTTTCCCGGCTTTCATTTTTCCTTCTATACTCTTTTCTCCGTTCTCATACCAACTTGTCCATAAACCATCAGCAATTCCTTCATTATAAGTTTCCCTGAATTCCATTTGCCCATTATCATACCACCAAAGAAGCTCACCATGCTTTTTGTTATTAACTAAAGTAGTTAATTCCTGCTTTTCACCATTCGGATAAAATTTTACTGTAGTTTTATAACTTGTTTCTTTAACAACTTTTCCGGAAGCATCATATTCTGTCCATTTACCATCATTATAGCCAGACAACATTTTACCTGAGATTTTTACTTGTCCGTTGTCAAAGTACTCGAGCCAGTTACCTTGTAAAGTATCATTTACCCAATTCTTTTCTGATTCCTTTTTTCCGCTTTCGTACCAGGTAATTTCTTTTCCGTTTTTAATATTTGAATTATAATTTATCTGATGTTTTAACATTTTATTTTCATAATACTCATTGAAACTATCATGCTTTTTTCCATCCTTTAATGTTGATTCCGATTTCTTTCTATCCTTACTATACCATTCATAAACAGTTTCGTAATTTCTTTCCTTACTTGTTTTTCCATAAGCATCCCACTCAATCCATTTACCTACCTTACGTCCGTTTTTATATGCTCCCTGTTCTTTAATCTGACCATAGGGATAATAATATGTACCAGTTCCATTTAACTGACCATCTTTGTAAGAAGCTTCAAATATTCTAAGTCCGTCCTGATCATATTCAGTCCATTTACCTTCATGTATTCCTTTCTTGAATGATCCTTCATATTTCTTTTGTCCGTTTGCATGCTTTCCTACACATAATCCTGTATAAACTTCTCCAGTAGAAATCAGATAATATGTATGATTATCACGCTCTTCAAGCTGATCCAAAGTAACATCCTGACTAAAACAGATAAATGGAAGAATAACGAATAATACTATTATTATTTTTTTCATAAACATAATTAGGCTAAGTTTAGGTATTGTTACAAATATAACTAAATAAAATCGTTCAGATTATTATATTTTTATTTCCTTTTAAAAATTTATTTAACTTTACATTTCTACGTAAACACACAGCTTGTGAGACTTTTTAACCCTCGATTGTTAATATTATTTGCTTTAATTGTTATATCAGCAATTGTAGTTAAATGCCTTACAAAAAATTTATTTAACTCTCCAATTAGTTTTGTAATTACCGATAAAGATGATAATCTACTTGGAGCAAAAATTGCGGAAGATGGACAATGGCGTTTTCCGGTAATAAAAAATGTTCCGGAAAAATTTACATACGCAATTACAACTTTTGAAGATAAAAGATTTTTTTTTCACAAAGGAATTGATGCAATAGCAATTATTAGAGCTATATATTTAAACATTAAACACAAAAAAATAATTAGTGGTGGAAGCACTTTAACAATGCAGGTAGCACGCCTTTCCCAAAATAATCCTCCACGAACTTTTTTTCAAAAATTATATGAATTGCTTTTAGCATATGCAATAGAAATAAGCTATTCTAAAGAAGAAATTCTTAAACTTTATGCATCCAATGCACCATTTGGAGGAAATGTAGTTGGTTTACAGGCGGCTTCATGGAGATATTTTGGAAGAATGCCTGACCAGCTTTCATGGGCGGAAACAAGTATGTTAGCAGTATTACCTAATAGTCCGGCATTAGTACACCTTGGTAAAAACAGAGAAAAACTCAAAATTAAAAGAGACTTACTATTAGATAATTTATTTAAATCTGGAATTATTGACAGAGAAACATGTATTCTCTCAAAAGATGAACCTATTCCTGATAAACCAAATGATTTTCCGCAGGAAGCCCCACATCTGCTTGCCAGATTAATACTCGAAACGAATCACGACACAAAAAACAATGTACACTTTGTTAAAACAACAATCTCAGAAAAACTTCAGAACGATGCAATTCTTGTTTTAGAAAGATATAAACCTAATCTGATTGGAAATGGCATTCAAAATTCGGCAGCAATAATTTTAGAAGTTGAAACAGGAAATACATTAGCATATGTAGGCAATTACAATAACCCTGAAGACAACAAGAATGGATGTCAAGTAGATATTTTAAATGCACCTAGAAGCACAGGAAGTATATTAAAACCGATGCTTTATGCTGCAATGTTAAACTCAGGGGAAATTTTACCAAATGCTCTTGTTCCTGATATTCCAATTCAGATAGGAAGTTATTCGCCAAAGAATTTCAGTAAAGGATATGACGGTGCTGTTCCGGCACACAGAGCCTTGGCAAAATCATTAAATGTTCCTGCTGTTAAAATGCTACAGGCATTTGGAGTGCAAAGATTTATATTTGTCTTACAAAAGGCAGGTTTAAAAACAATAAACAGAACTGCCGATGATTATGGATTATCACTTATTTTAGGCGGCTGTGAGGCAAAGCTTTTTGAAGTTACCGGTATGTATGCATCATTAGCAAGAACATTAAACCATTATAATCTTACAGGCAGATATACAAAAAGCGATTTTCATGATCCATTTATCACTGAAAACAACATAAAAAAACAAAGTCCGAATGAAAATAATTCATGGATAAATGCTGCCGCAATATGGTATACTTTTCAGGCAATGTTAGATGTTGACCGACCGGTGGAAGAAAGTAACTGGGAAATGTTTTCTTCGGGTAGAAAAGTAGCATGGAAAACCGGAACCAGTTTTGGGTTTCGCGATGGATGGGCTATTGGGGTTACGCCAAAATATGCTATTGGTGTTTGGGTTGGAAATGCCGATGGCGAAGGACGTCCGGAGCTTACAGGAATAAAAGTTGCTGCCCCTATTTTATTCGACTTATTCAGCTTGCTTCCTAATAATAACGAATGGTTTTCTGAGCCAACTTCTAATATGATTAAATCAACAATATGCAGTAAAAGTGGTTTTCTTGCATCAGATATTTGTGATGAAACTGAAGAAGTATTTATTCCTGCAAACGGCATCAATTTTAAAAAATGTCCTTATCATAAACTTATTCATCTCGACAAAACCGAAGAATTTCAGGTACACAGTGACTGTGAGGAAACTTCACAAATGATACATAAATCATGGTTTGTTCTCCCTCCTACTATGGAGTTTTATTTTAAAAGCAAAAATAATTATTACGTTACACTGCCACCATTTCGCGAAGATTGTAAAGAAAAACTTTTTGCTAATCCAAATAAAGTAATGGAAATTATTTATCCTAAAAACTATACTCAGATTTATATCCCTAAAGAACTTGACGGAAAAACCGGAAGTGCTGTTTTTGAAGTCGCACACAGAAAATCAAATTCAATAATTTTCTGGCATGTTGATCATAAATTTTTATGCGAAACAAAAGGATTACATCAAGCTGCTATTACTGCTAATCCAGGAAAACATACGCTTACTCTCACAGATGAAGACGGTGAAACACTTTCAATAATTTTTGAAGTGCTTGATAAAGAGCAGAAATAATATTTTTTTATAATTTATTTCAAAAATATTTTGGAAATAATAAAATTGAATTTACATTTGCATAGTCTATTATTTCGATAGACTATATATATTAATAAATATGTTAAATTATGAAAACATTACATTTCCTTTCATTAGCATTAATATCAGCAACTTTGACATTACAGGTTTCATGTTCAAACAACACAACAGAAACAACTGATAAAAACAAATTATCTGGCAATATAAGCATAAGTGGTGCCTTTGCCTTATATCCAATGGTTGTGAAATGGGCAGAAGAATTTCAAAAGTTAAATCCTGATGTTAGAATAGATGTGTCGGCAGGTGGCGCAGGTAAAGGAATGACGGATGTACTTCAGGATATGGTTGACGTTGCCATGATTTCGAGAGAAATTAAAGAAGAAGAAATTCAAAAAGGAGCATGGTTTATTGCTGTAACAAAAGATGCTGTATTACCAGTTATTAATTCTTCAAACCCAGTTTTAGCAGAAATTCAGAAAAATGGAATAACAAAAAGTCAGTTATCTACACTTTTTACTGAAGGTAAAAAAACAACCTGGGGAAAATTATATAACACAAAAGATAAATCTAATATAAATGTATTTAACAGATCAGATGCATGTGGAGCAGGCGAAATGTGGGCAAAATTCTTTGGTAAAAAACAGGAAGATTTAGCAGGAACAGGTGTATTTGGTGATCCTGGAATTGCAGAAGCTGTAAAAAATGATGTAAATGGAATAGGATATAACAATGTAATTTATGCATACGATTTAAAAAGCAGAGTTTTGTATCCGGGGTTAGCAATAATTCCGATTGATTTAAACGAAAATGGAGTTTTAGATCCAGAAGAAAACTTTTACCAGAATCTTGATTCAATAACAAATGCTATACGCACTAACAGATATCCGTCACCACCTGCTCGCGAATTATTTATGGTAACAAAGGGTAAAACATTTAATCCAATAGTGTTGGCTTTTTACAACTGGATTTTAACAGATGGCCAGAAATTTATTGATGAAGGTGGTTATGTTAAATTAACCGACGAAAATATTAAATCACAAATTGAGAAATTAAAGTAACTCATAAAAATAAAGATAGTCATCCTGAGGTCCGCCGCGGCGGATCGAAGGACGAACACCATATTTCGACCCTGAGCTTGACGAAGGACCAACATGACTTTAAAATTATGAAAAAAAATAAATGAGCTTATTAAGTAGAAAATTTCGCGATAAAACTGCCCTTTTCTGGATGGTAATATCATTGGTAATTCTATTACTGATGCCAATTTTACTTGCCGTTGGTTTATATTTAAAATCGTTGCCTATACTTCATGAACAATCCTTTTTTGATTTAATTACTGAATCGGAATGGAAACCTATGCAGGGTAAATTCGGATTTTTACCTTTTATAACAAGCTCATTGTGGGTTACATTTCTATCTGTTTTAATTGCTGCACCTGTATGTATTCTTACTGCAATATATTTAACACAGTACGCAAGAAAGAAAGTATTAGCTTTTATGCACCCTGTAATTGACATTCTAGCAGGACTTCCATCTGTTATTTACGGAGTCTGGGGAGTATTAATTGTTGTACCATTTATTTCAAAAACTGTTGCACCATTCTTTGGTTTACAAACTTCGGGATATACTATTCTTGCAGGAGCTATAGTATTATCAATAATGGTTATTCCTTTTATTTTAAATATTTTGATAGAAGTTTTCAGAACAATTCCTGAAGAACTTACAGAGGCATCATTATCAGTTGGAGCAACAAAATGGGAAACAATTAAATACGTTTTGTTAAAAAAAGCTTATCCAGGAATTATTTCTGCAACCGGACTGGGTGTTGCACGAGCATTTGGTGAAACCATAGCTGTACTTATGGTAGTAGGGAATGTTGTACAAGTTCCAACATCGGTTTTTGATTCAGGTTATCCCCTACCCGCATTAATTGCTAATAATTATGGCGAGATGCTTTCTATTCCAAGATATGACTCGGCATTAATGCTTGCTGCATTAATATTATTTGGAATAGTGTTATTATTTAATTTCTTATCACGAATGGCAATAATCCGTTCAGAAAAAAATCAGTAATATGAAACTAAAGAAAACTGAAGAAATTATTTTCAAAGGTCTGATGTATTTGTCGGTATCTTTTATTACTGCATCTTTATTTCTAATTGTTTTCAGTATTTTTTACAAAGGTTTACCATCTTTGTCGTGGGAAATGGTTAGCCAGACACCAAAAGGTGGTTTTTACTTCGGAAAAGAAGGCGGAATATTAAATGCAATTATCGGTTCATTATATTTATCAATAGGAGCAACAATACTAGCAATGCTTTTTGGAATTCCTATAGCACTTTTCATGAACGTATATTTAAGAAAATATAACCGATTCGTAAATGGTATAAGATTCTTTCTTGATTTGTTATGGGGAATACCTTCTATTGTTTATGGCGCATTCGGATTTACTATTATGGTTATGCTCGGTATTAAAACCTCATTACTTGCAGGTATTATAACAGTAAGCATATTTATATTGCCAATAATGGTTAGAGCATTGGATGAAGTTTTAAAAACTGTTCCCGTAGGCTTATTTGAAGCTTCACTTTCACTTGGTTCTACAAGGTCCGAAACTGCATTTAGAGTTTTTATCCGTCAGACTATTCCTGGTTTAGCAACTGCTATTTTATTATCATTCGGACGCGCAATCGGCGATGCTGCTTCAGTACTGTTCACAACAGGATATACTGATCATATACCTACTTCTGTAATGCAACCTACTGCAACTTTGCCGCTGGCAATATTCTTCCAGTTGGGTTCACCAATTGAAGAAGTAAGAAGCAGAGCATATTCATCAGCATTAATTTTAACAATAATCATTTTATTGATTTCTGTAATTGCAAGAGTTGTATCAGCAAAGTATAACAAACACCGTATTAAATTCTAATATGAAATCAAAAATCGACATAAAAAATCTTAATTTATTCATCGGAAAGCAACAAATTCTGAATAATGTTAATGTTCAGATTCCCGAAAATAAAATTACTATTATCCTTGGTCCGTCAGGGTGCGGAAAAACTACACTACTAAAAAGCTTAAACAGACTAACTGATTTGTATGAAGATGTAAAAGTCACTGGTGAAATAATAATAGACAATGAAGATATTTTGCATTCAAGTCAGGATGTTACAGCAATCAGAAAAAAAATGGGATTACTTGCACAGCGCCCCTACCCGCTTCCAATGTCAATTTATAAAAATGTGGCATACGGAATCAGAATCTCAGATAGTGAAAATAAAAAAACAATATCACAACGTGTAGAACACCATCTGAAACAGGTAAATTTATGGGAAGAAGTTAAAGATCGTTTACACAGCCCTGCTTCGAGATTAAGTATTGGTCAGCAACAAAGGTTATGTCTGGCACGTGGTTTAGCTGTTGATCCTGAAATTATTCTTGCCGACGAACCAACCTCTGCTCTCGACCCTATTTCGAGTCAGGCTATAGAACAAAAATTTATCGAGCTAAAAGAACAATATACAGTAGTGATGGTAACTCATATTTTAAGACAGGCAAGAAGAATTGCAGATTATGTAATATTCATGTATTTAGGCGAAGTTGTTGAGTGTGGTACTGCTGAAGAATTTTTCTCGAACCCAAAAGAGGAAAGGACTAAAGCATATTTGAAGGGAGCTTTTAATTAATTAATTAATGATAATTATACCAAAGTGAAATAATAAGTAGTCCAATTTGTAAGCAACACCATTCACAGTCATCCTGAGGTACTCGAAGGATTTGCCCACAACCCTTCACACATGTTTCGAGAGCCTCAACATGACCCATTGTATTGGGCTAGTTTATAAATCACTTTAGTGATAATTACTAATGATAATGATTTGAAATTTATAACTTAATATATTTAATTATGAAAAAAATAGTTTATTTGACTTTAATTATTGCTATGATTAGCTTAAATGGTTTTTCGCAATTTTCATTAACCGGTGAATTCAGACCCCGTGGGGAATTCAGACATGGTTACAAACAATTATCAGACGATTCATTAAGAAAAGATCCTGCAGTTTTAATCAGTCAACGTACAAGATTAAACTTAAATTACAGTGCCGAAAAATATAAAGTTGGTTTATCATTGCAAGATGTTCGCTTGTGGGGTGATCAGATTCCAAAAGAAGACGTTGCATCAACAGCAGTTTATCAGGCATGGCTGGCATATAAACTCTGTGATAGCTTGTGGATAAAAATGGGTCGTCAGGAAATATTCTTTGACGATAAGGTTTTAATGAGTACAAACAATTGGAATCAGAATGCACAGGTTCATGATGCTTTAAAATTAACATATAGCAAAAACAAGACAAGCGTTGACTTTGTTTCTGCATATAACAATTCCTCTGATCAGCTTGTAGGGAATGATTATATTTTATATGACAAAAATTATAAGCTAATGAATATATTATGGCTATCAAAAAAATTCGGGAAAATAAATACTCACATAGCCGGTATTAATGATGGTTACCAAAAAGCCGGAACAAAAGCTACAATATATATGCGCTATACCTATGGCGGAGGCTTTGACATTCCTTTCAGTACATTTTTATTTCAGGGAAGAGGTTTTTATCAATCAGGAAAAAACAATGCAGGAAAAGAAATAGCTGCATATTATTTTAGTGCAAATTTAACTGATACAATAATTAAAAACTTTATTGCAACTGCGGGTATTTTTTATGCTTCGGGAACCGATGCAACTGATACTGCTAACAAAAAAATAAATGCATTCGATCCATTATACGGAACAAATCATAGCATTCATGGCAATATGGATTATTTCACTTCATTAACAAAGAATACAGCAAATGCAGGATTAAATGATATTTATTTAAAACTTGCATATAAATGTTGTAAAAACACTACTATAACGCTGGATTATCATTTTTTTATGCTTCAAAACAAATGTGTAAAAAATAATGTAACACTTAATAAAAACCTTGGTTCAGAAATCGACTTAGGTGCAAAATTTAATCTATCAAAAGAAGCCTCACTTGAGCTTGGCTATGCATATTTAATGGCTCAAACCTCATTAGAAACTTTATCAGGTGGAGATAAAAACAGTCTTAACCATTGGGCGTATATTATGTTTACTTTAAAGCCGAAGTTTTTGTAACAATAGTTTTTATTATTTTAAAAAGCTGTCTCAAAAGGACAGCTTTTTTTATTTTTATTTATTATATTTGACTTAAATAGTTATAAGTATTTATATGCAATTAGAAATAATTAAAATATAATATTAGCGATGTGTTACCAAAAATTTATAAAAAAAACAAAATGAAATTTTCACAAAGAATAGGAAAAGCTCCTATGAAAAAGGTTCTTCAGCTTGAAGAAATGGATATTGAATTAAAAAATGGCCTTTGGAACTCATATAAAATCAATTTCATTGACCAAATTGAAACAACGTCAAAATATGCAGGCGATTACGATTATGTTACTTACAGTAAATTGTTATGGCAAAATCACTTTAAGCTGACCATTGACACTATTCCAAATTCATTTCATAATACTGAATTCTTTATTAGAGAAAGATTTTTTAAGTTTAATTGGTACGAAGTATATGACTTTATTGAATTTATTGCAAATATTGACACTGATATTATCCCTTATAGTAATGATCTTTTTAAAGAATACTGCAATAATATATTTGAAAAAGAGAATTCTGGTTATAGATTTATTGGAAATAATATAGCTCCCATAACAAATCCAACTGAAATAAATGAGATAGAAGAAGTAATAAATAAATCAGGAGAATTTACTGCACTTTTTGGTGTGAATACACATTTGTTGAATTCTCTAGACAAAATTTCAAATAAGCAAAACCCTGACTACAGAAATTCAATAAAAGAATCTATTTCAGCAGTAGAATGTATTGCTAAAATTATATCTGAAAATAAAAATGATACATTAGCAGGAGCATTAGATAAAATTAAGGGTAAAACTAAAATTCATCCTGCCTTAGAAAAAGGATTTAAACAAATTTATGGTTACACAAGTGACAGTGATGGGATAAGGCATTCATTAACCGAAGAACCAAATTGCGACTTTGAGGATGCAAAATTCATGTTAGTTTCATGTAGTGCATTTATTAATTACTTAATTTCAAAAGCTAATAAAATTGGAATTAAGTTTGACAAATAAACAGGTGGTAACACACGCTTGGCAAAACCTGGGCGGGCGGTGGCAACTTGACAAAATTAACAAAATACAAACTTCGCCGCACCTTGACAAAATCTGCAGCTAATCGCCCAGATTTTCCAAGCGCAGCTCGTTATAGCCTATGTTTCAAAAAGTAACTATATGACAATAAATATCAAAACTGGACTTGTTGCTATTTCAATTTTAATAACTGGAATAAATATTTCATTAGCTCAAAATGACTCTATCACTAATATAGACAAAACTTTTCCATTATTAAAAATTAAGACAGAATTAGTAAATTGGACTGGACTTAACCCAAATATTTATTTTGACTATAAACTCAATAATAAAATTGGAATTAATGTAGGTGTTTTGTATCATTTTACAGGAATAATTTGGACAGCCCCAAATGTTATGTTAAAAGGGAACATATACGAATGGTCATATCTTCACGGACTTGGTTTAGATCTTGGAATTAAATTCTATTCAAAACCAACAAAATATTATTATTTTAGCTGTAAGGTAGATAAATTAAGTTTCCCACCTAGACAAATAAATGCTGGTGAAAGTATGAATGATTATAAAACAGGGTCTGTTAAATATTATGACATACATTTAAGATTGTTACGAGGCTACGAATTTTATTCTAAAAAAAGCTTTTTAACAGAAATATATTTTGGCATAGGACTTATTATAGCACATAGACAATATGATCTTCATTCATACGTAAGTTGGGGGAATATGAGTAGTAATGTAGGATTTAATAATTATGTTATTCCAACCATTCATTTTGCTTATAATTTTGGTTGGCAGTTAAAAAATAAACATAGGCTATAACATCACCTACAATAACAACTAGCAGACATGGGCAACTTGACAACTTTAACATTAGATATAATTCTTAGCGGTTTAACAATCACTGCAAGTAATTGCACGGTGTTGAATAACTTCAACCGTTAGTATCAAAGCGAAGAGAAGACAGGATATCAAAATAAACCATAATCTAAACATACACAAAATTGAATTAATATTATTATCATTGTTTAATTATTTAACACCTATTCCTATAATGCAACTTAATATTAATAAATTACGTAATATTAAAATGTATAAAAAATAATAGCTAAAAACTTAACGTATATTTTAACAATTTTATTTTAAATCAAAAGATATAACTGTTACACTAAAAATATTCTTTATGAAAAAAATAATACTACTAGCTTTATTCGCTATCTGTACTCTAAATCTGAAATCTCAATTCTCAATTATTTATGAAAACAGTTTCAGGAACTGGCAACCTAATCAAGGATGGGTAATAATTGATACCGATACAATACCTTCAACAGTTGGGTTAATTACCAAATCAGTTACTGCCGGAATACCTCCTTCTACAGAAATCATGGATTATATGTTAGGAGTGAAATCACTTATTGGTTCAAGTAATAAGGTTTTCTTTAGTCCGCCAATTTCACTACAGAACAAACCTTGGGCTCAGTTTTATTCATACAAATCTACAGGCATAATGTTTTCAGTATGGATTGTTACAAATCCAAATGACACTACATTATCTGGTCTAACAGACAGTGTCTCGGTGCTAAATGCCGATGGATTCAATAGTATAAATCTTTTGCCTTATTCAAATACTACAATTCGATTAGCATTTAAAATGAATGGTATTAACCCCACAGCATATATTGACGACATCAGAATTTTCGAGAAGCAGAACCAGGCTTTTATTCCTGATAATTGTTTCAGAACGTATTTACAATCTTTAATTCCTTCAGGATTTATAGGTGACAGTCTTGATTACACATCTAATGCCGTTATCTCATTGAGAAGAATAATCAGACCAAATAGTTGTATAGAATCATTGGAGGGGTTGCAATATTTTGTATTTCTGAAAAAAATAGACGTTTCAAATAATCTTGTAAGTTATTTCCCGTCAAATCGTCTTCCTTATCTGGATAGTTTAATTGTTAATAATAATTTTATTTCTATTATCCCTAACATTCCTATTGCTAAATATATTAATTACGATAATAACCTTGCCCGAAATATTCCAGATTATCTTAATCAGCAATGCTCATTTCTACATGCAAACAACAATCTTATATATGATTGTTTGAGATGTACGAATCGCTTTGTTATTGCAAGATTATTGAATAATGTAAGCGTTTATCAAGCAGGTTGTATGTATTATGATCTACAATACACTTTTGACAATACTTTACCAATTCCTAATTGTTCCCAGTCTATTGGTTTTATAAACGGAACCGTTTATTTTGATCAAAATCTGAATGGAGTTCTTGATGTAACCGATATCAGAATGCAAAATCAACATTTAAGTTTTTTCCAGAGTTCAGATATTATTACAAATAACAATGGATATTATGGATTATCTGTTGACAGTGGAATAGTAAATATAGATGTTGTTCAACTACCAAATTATTTGCAATGTACCAATCCTTATAATGCTACTATTGGTCCTGATGAGAACATTCATCATAACTTTAGAATTATTGCAACCAGCCAGTATGATGACATTGAAGTTACATTATCTAATAACGGAACTGTTGCTGCAAATGAACCATTGACACTTATGATTACTCTTATAAATAATGGTACTACTTCAAATACTGCAAATACTAAACTTCCGATACCATCTGGTGTAAATGTAATTTCATCAACATTTGGAAATGTTATAGGAGATACACTTTATTGGACTACTTCATTGCAACCGTTTCAGTCAAAATTTAATTCTGTTGTTTTATCTGTTACAGGTTTAGCTCAAAACGAAAACCACACTTTTAATGTAACAGCAGAAACTATCTCTGATATGAACTTAATCAACAATATCGCTTCTACTAGTGTATATGTTTCCGATTCAGTTACGGTAAATACAAATTTTGGATTTCCATTCGATCCAAATAATAAATTAGTCTCTACACCTATTGTTAATCCAAATTTTAACGACTTTCTATATTATAACATTAATTTTGAAAATATAGGAACTGCAAACGCAACACATGTAATTGTCAGGGATAAATTATCATTTAAGCTTAATCCCAATACTTTTCAATTTTTAGGAAGCACACATCCTTGTTCAGTATCATATGCGACAGATAGTATAATTCAGTTTACTTTTTATCCAATTGTATTAACACCTACTAATTTAAACCCAGATAGCTCACATGGAAGTTTATGGTTCAGAATAAAACCTACATCGCCAATGCAGAATGGTGATACTATATTTAACAACGCTAAAATTATTTTCGATACTCAGGCTCCAATCACAACTAACTTATCAAAAGTTTGGGTTGACAGTACAAGAATTGCTGACTTTAGCGCTCTTAATTCAACTCACATTTGTGCTAGTGATACTATTAAATTTTCAGATATTTCAAGTGGTAATCCTATAAGCTGGGAGTGGACTTTTTATGGTGCTTCACAAAATTCATCTTCACAGAAATATCCAAAAATTACATATGATACTCCTGGTAATTACGATGTTATGCTTATTACACATTGGGTTGATCATTCTGACACAATTTTGAAACATAATTTTATTACTGTCAACTCCAGTTACAACTTTATTACAACCCAAGAAATCTGCTCAAGTGAAACATATATTTGGCATGGGACAGAATATTCAACTTCTGGAACTTATACCGAAAACAATACTAACCTCAATGGTTGCGACAGTATTTACACTTTGAATTTAACCGTCAATACGATTTATTCTATAATTGAAAACCACGGTATTTGTGAAGGAGAAACTTACAATTGGCATGGTCAGAGTTTAGCAACTACTAATACATACACCGCCAATTATTCGAGTATAAGTGGTTGCGACAGTATTTACACTTTGAATTTAACTGTCAATCCGGTCTATTCTTTTTCTGAAAACCACGGTATTTGTGATGGAGAAACTTATAATTGGCATGGTCAGAGTTTAACAACTACTAATACATACACCGCCAATTATTCGAGTATAAGTGGTTGCGACAGCATTTACACTTTGAATTTAACTGTTAATCCGGTTTATTCCTTTACTGAAAACCACAGTATTTGTGATGGAGAAACCTACAACTGGCATGGAAGCAGTTATTCATTTTCTGGAGTTTATAATGACAGTTTATTTACGATTAATGGTTGCGATAGCGTATATGCACTTAACTTATATGTAAATTCAATTGATACTTCACTTACCGTGTTGAACCCAACAGCAACCTCAAATGTAATTGGAGCTAATTATCAATGGTTAAATTGTGATAATAATTTAGCACCAATTAGTGGTGAAATAAATCAAAATTTTACTGCAACAGAAAATGGGAATTACGCAGTAGTAATAACTCAGGGCATCTGCTCTGATACATCTTCTTGTGTAAATATAACAACTGTAGGAATTAATTCACAAAAAACAGATAAACTTTCAATTTATCCAAACCCGGTTAATAATGAATTAATTATTGAATTTAAAGGAAATATTGAAAAAATAAATTTTGAAATAAAAAATTCGATTGGGCAAGTTATTTATAATGGAACCTTGATTGAAAAAACTATAGTAAAAACAACTGCTTTTGCGACAGGTTTTTATTTTTTAAAACTTGAAAATGGTAACACTTTTGAATTTAAGAAAATTGTAAAAAATAATTAAATTAGTAATTCTACGACAATAACATTATACACAAGTACTAACACACTGTTAAAATTTAGCAGGCTGTTAGCGACAAGTATAAGAAATCACAGACATGAGTGTAAAAATATTTAATTAACGTGAATTCTATATAAGAAAACGATGCTCTTTTGCCGCAGTGAACTAGTAAAACTATATATTCTATTATTTATATTTAACTCGTGTTAAATAATCTACAAAATATAATTAATTTGAAAACAAATACTTAATTTTGTAATATCATAAACTTATATTAAAATGAGACTAATATTATTATCTGCATTATTAATAGTTTCTTGCAAATTATTATCACAAAACAAAGGTTTAAGCTTTAATCAAACATATAATAATTATATAACTACGCCCAATAATTCTGCAATTAATGTTACAAATAATTTTACTATAGAGTTTTGGCTTCAACCCAGCAAAACAGAAACATGGGCTGTACTATTACAAGAAGGGAAATGTACAACTGCATTATCTTCATACAATGTTGCAATTAATACAGATAGTACAATTAGCTTTACTTTTAATTGTACTGGAAATTGTAATGATGTTAACTCATACAAATGTACGACTAAAATTTATGCGACAGTATGCGTGCACGTTGCTATTAGCTATTCAAGTACAGGTGTTAAAATGTATTATAATGGCATTCTTCAACCGGGACAATATACAACCGGAGGTTACTGTGGAAATCTTTATAGTAGTGCAGATCCATTGTTAATTGGAGTTTACAGATTCCTTAACGGAACACTAGGTTCATATTACGACGGATTACTGGATGAACTCAGAATATGGGGAAAAGTTCTTACTCCTTCAGAAATATTGGCAAGCTACCAGGACACATTATTAGGTAACGAAACTAATTTACGGCTTTATTATAAATTTAACACCCCCATTTACGGAACAGGCATTACAGTAAATAATTATGCAACAGCAACAGGTTCGGCACTAAACGGATTAACATACAGCACAAATACAACAACTCCATATAACAGCAATTCTTGCTTTATAAATACAGAAATTGAAGAACACACCACAAATATAAATGAATTCAGAGTTTATCCAAACCCTGCAACAAATAACATAATAATTACAGGCAAAAACATTAAACAAATAGAGATTTATAATCTGCTTGGTGAAAAAATGTACAGTATACAGTCACCACAGATTACAAATGATATTGATATTACCAGCATACAAAAAGGTATTTATTTTATTAAAATATTTGATAAAGAAAATGTTTACATTGAAAAAATAGTAAAACAATAACAAATAATAGAATAAAATAATATGAATAATAAAAAAGAAGGACCGATAGAAGTTTTTGCCGGAACAATTATGGAAGCCGAAATGGTTAAAAGTCTTTTAGAAAATGCCGAAATTGAAACTTTTTTACTAAATGAGAATACGGGAACTATTGCACCATGGTACACTGCAGCCGGAGGAAGTGGAGCTGTAAAAGTTGTGGTATCAGTTATTGATTATGAAAACGCAAAAATTATTGTGGACGATTACGAAAAAAACATAAATAGAAATATTTAATTTTGACAAAATATTTTTTTAATATGAAAAAGACAATCTTTATTATTTCGGTACTAATAATAACTTTCACAAGCAATATTAATGCTCAATGTGATGGAAATAAAACCAATACTACAAAGCCAACAAGTATTGGAATAGTAATATACTCAAACGATGTTGAAACTATATGGAATGCTATACGGTTTGCAAATTTCTCGAAAAACCAGGGTGATACAGTAGGTATTTTTCTTCTTGGCAAAGGTGTTGAATTGGATAATCTTGTAAAAACAGAAAATGACTTAAAAGAACAAACCAATTTGTTTTTAGAAAGTGGTGGAACAATACTTGGTTGTGGAACCTGCTTACAAAGCAGAAAATATAATGAGCCACAGGTTTGCAAATTTTCCTCAATGAAAGACCTTTATGAACTTGTTCGTAAAAACAAAATTGTAATTACTTTTTAATATCATGGAAGAGTTTGATCGCAAAAAACATTGGGAAAAGATATATAACACTAAACAAATTAGTGAAGTTAGCTGGTACCAACCAAATCCCGAAACATCATTAGATTTTGTAAAACAGTTTGAATTACCTTTGACAGCAAAAATAATTGATATTGGCGGAGGTGATAGTTTCTTTGTTGACCATTTACTCGAACTCGGGTATAAGGATATAACAGTACTTGACATTTCGGAATCAGCACTTAATAAAGCAAAACAAAGACTTGGCAACCGTGAGAAAGAAGTAAAATGGATACTTGCAGATGCTGCAACATTTGATCCTACTGAACAATATGATTTCTGGCACGATCGTGCTGCATTTCACTTCTTAACTCAGGAACACG
Source organism: Bacteroidia bacterium (assembly GCA_016218155.1). NCBI lineage: Bacteria > Pseudomonadati > Bacteroidota > Bacteroidia > Bacteroidia bacterium. Next base: position 6,308 of record JACREQ010000030.1, on the reverse strand, counting down.
AAATAACAAATTACCTTAATACAGTTCAAAAAAGCATTAAGCCATCTGGAATATTAATAATAGGAACATTTTCAGAACAAGGTCCTGAAAAATGTAGTGGTATTGAAATAAAACAATATTCAGAAGTTACTATGACAAGGATACTTGAAAATTATTTTGATAAAATAAAATGCATTAAAGTTGATCACAAAACACCATTTGACACAATACAAAATTTTATTTTTTGCAGTTTCAGGAAAAACAATAATTTATAAGATGAAAAAATATATTTTACTTATTAGCATACTGAATTTTTCTTTAATTACATTTTCACAGGTAAATAAAGATAGTTTAAAACAAATTTTATCTTCAAAATCCTTCACACTCGAAGAAGAATATATAGGTGACTGGGGTGGCTACACACATTTATTTAATTTTTCTGTAGAAGGCAATTACGTAACAATATTTTGTAAGAATCCCGAACTTTTAAAAAACGGAAAAAATTTAAATGTAAAATTACCCATAAGCGAAATTAACAATTTGGAAAATATTTTCATTAATTGCTCAGAAAAAATTAAAACAACTAATAATAAAAGTACTGAGCGCATATTTTATAAATTTAAAAACAGTAATATTACCTTAATTATTGACGACAGATTTACAATGGAGTGTAACGAGGATTTTAAAGCATGGAAAGAAATGCTACTTATAAAAAATGAATAACTATTACATTTAACTTATCTTTACAAAAAAAACGTTTTACATACAAATAATAACAATATACATACATGCCTTTTTCATCATTAGGTTTATCTCCGGAATTAATAAAAGCAGTTTCAGACCAGAGCTATACTGAGCCATATCCAATTCAGAAAGAAGCTATACCTGCGATATTAAATAAAAAGGATATATTAGGAATAGCACAAACTGGCTCAGGAAAAACTGCAAGTTATGTTTTACCTATTTTACAGAACTTACAAGGAAATACAGCAAACAGAAACAGACATGTAAATGTTCTGGTATTAGTACCCACACGTGAACTTGCCGTTCAGGTAAGAGAGGTATTTCAGTTATTTAACTCAGCCCTGCCCGAAAAAATAAAATCACTTGCTGTATTTGGTGGCGTTGCCATTAACCCGCAAATGATAGCATTACAAAATGTAAAAGTTTTAGTTGCTACACCAGGAAGGTTACTCGAATTAGTGGAGTCAAAAGCAGTACACTTATCGAATATCGATACACTTGTTTTAGATGAAGCAGATAAAATGCTTAATCTTGGGTTTAAAATAGAGATAAGCCGCATATTTGAGTTATTACCAAAGAAACGCCAGAACCTTTTATTTTCAGCAACTCTTAGCGATGATGTATCAAATATTACACAATTACTTTTAAATGACCCGCTTGTTATTAAAATTGAGCCTGAAGTAGTAAATATTGACCTTGTAAAGCAATCGGCATATACAGTTTTAGATGAAAAGAAAGGACCATTGCTACGTTATTTAATTAAGAAAAACGATCTTAAACAAGTATTAGTTTTTACATCATCTGTTTTTAAAGCTGAAACTGTAACCGATAAATTAAAGAAACATGGCATCGATGCTACTGCAATGCACAGTAAAAAAAGTCAGAAAGCAAGAACAGATGCATTGGCTAATTTCAAATCAGGCAAAATCAGAGTTTTGGTTGCAACAGATTTAATTTCGCGTGGTATTGATATTAAATTTTTACCTTACGTTATTAATTACGAACTCCCCCGCTCGCCTAAAGATTATATTCACCGTATTGGAAGAACAGGTCGTGCAGAATCCCCTGGCGAGGCTATTTCATTTATTTCTCCTGAAGAGCAACACCATTTTAAAGTAATTCAAAAGAAAATGGGAAAAAGAGTAAGTCAGATTAATAGTGAAGATATTGATTTAAAGGGCTATTAGTAGGGTTATTAAGTTCAGAGTTGTTGGGTTACTGGGTTATTAGGTTCAGAGTTATCAAGTTAGCGGGTTATTATATATTTATAAAAAAAACTTCAAATAAAATACATTAACTTTGATGAACACTTAAAGCAATCGGAATAATTTTTGATAAAAGCACATCCGATTTTTATAAAAAAATAAATATATGAAAACAATTATTACATTTATTACATGCTTAAGCATCCCGATGATTGTATTTTCGCAACAGTTAAAATTCGAGAAAAAATTACAGAATAGTTTTAATTCAAATGTAAATACAGTATTACATATTAATAACAGTTATGGAAATATTACTTTTCATAATTGGGAGAAAAAAGAAATTTCTGTGGACATTACAATAACATTATTTACAGAAAACGAAGCAGAGGCACAAAAATATATAGAAAATGCTGATGTTGTTTTAATGCAGGATTCGGATAAAATACAATATACAACAACAATAAAGTATGAAAATCTTGATAAATCTTTCAAAAAAAGCAAATCGAAATTTCAAGTGGACTATGTTATAAATCATCCTGTTTATCTACAAATTAATATTGAAAACTCATATGGAAATATTAACATTGACGAGATAAGCGGAAATTCTAACATTAACCTGAATTATGGGAAATTTACTGCTAAAAATTTAGCTTTTTATGATGCAAAACCAGTAAGTAACATAAATATCAATTATTCAAAAGCAGAAATTGAGAAATGTACATGGAGTAAAATTGAAGCAGACTATTCAACTTTAATAATAAAAAAGAATACTGCTTCAGAAATAAAGAGCGCATACTCACATGTATGGATAAATAATTCCTACGGTATTTATGCTACATCTTTTTATGATGATTATAAAATAAAAAACTGTAAAAAAATAACTTTAGATGCAAATTATACATCTACAATTATAGACACAATTGAAATTGATGCAAAATTTAACTTAAACTACGGTAGTTTTAATATTAAAAGAGTAAGCCCTGAATTTGAATCCATAACAATTAACAGCAATTACACTAATGTAAAAACTTTAATCCCGGATAATGCTTGCTATACGATTGATGCAAACCTTAATTATGGTAAAATTGATTATTCTCCCAAGGCAAATGTCGATAAAAGGATGAAAAACTCTCAGACTTCTGTTACAGGAGCTATTGGATGCAGTCAGCCACAATCTAAAGTTAGCATTAAAGGTAACTATTGTGATATAAGTTTATATTAAATGTATTAGATTTGTAAAAAATAAATAATTGAAAATACATACTCAAAATATAAACATCAAGTTAGAAGACATTAAAAACGTACTTAATGCAAAATTTCCTGATTACAAAGTAAATCATTTTGGCAGCATAGATTTAACTATATTAAAAACAAGTAATATTGGTGCAAATATTTTTCTTAAAAGCAATAAAATTGAGGTCGATGGATATTTTCCAACGAAAGGAAAAAGAATAGCATTTGTATTAAGTGTAGTTCTTTTGGGATTTGTTATACCTATTATATTTTACTTAATTTTCTTTCAAAGAAAATTCTCAAAATTCGAAAAAGAAGTTGCTGTTATAATTCAAAAAGAATTTGGAATAACAAAGTAATTTTTAATGTTCAGTTTCTGAATAGCTAAAAATTATTCCTTCTTTAATTGCATATGAAGATTGTACAATATCAGTAACATTTGTTAAAGATAAAATATACTTAATAAATAAAGCCGATAAAGGAATCATTTCAACCCTCATTAAATCCATACCCGGCATATTTATTCTCTCTTCGGTTGTAGAATGAATTATTTTTTCACACAAAGTTAACACATCGGGTTTCCGAAATTTATAGAATGTATTTTCCTGACTTAAAGATTTATTATATGTTTCTATACTACAAATATTAGCAATTGTATCAAAAGACCCTGACGAACCTATTAAAGTTTTAACAGGATAAATCTTTATCGCATCAGCAAGTGGTTTTAATTCCTTTTCGATAAAACTAATAACACTTTCTATTTCATTTTCTTTAATTGGGTTAGATGGACTAAACATTTCCAATAATCTGGCAATTCCCAATGGAAAACTTTGTTTCCATGAAATTCTACTGTTATTACCAATTACAAATTCGTTGCTACCCCCACCAATATCGAGCATTAAAACGTTTTCAGAATCTAAAGGTACGGCTCTTCTTATTCCTGAATAAATAAGCTCAGCCTCTTCATCGCCTCCAATAACTCTTACATCAAGATTAAATTCTGTTTTAATTCTTTTTGTAAAAATCAATCCATTCTCTGTACTTCTAATAGCAGATGTAGCAACTGCTAAAATTTTATCTATACCAAGTGGTGCAATAGCAGAAGTATAATCTTTTATTGCCAATATTCCACGTTCGATTGCCTCATCAGAAATTCTGCTTTTAGTTATTCCACCATGACCAAGTTTTACTGCTCTTTTATCGCGGTATACTTCAGAATAATTATTTGCATCTGCATCCGCAACTAAAAGATTAAAAGTATTTGTTCCAAGGTCAATGGCTGCAATCCTCATAAATTTAGTAATTTTTATATTTTAACCATTTATATAATTCTTTATAATTTACTTTTTTACCATACATTAGAATTCCTGTACGGTAAATCTTTCCAGCCAGCCAGGTCATAAAAATAAATGATCCTATTAAAATACCAACTGACAATGCAACTTGTTCAACAGGCACACCATAAGGTATTCGCATCATCATAACAACAGGCGAAGTAAATGGAATCATAGAAAACCAGAACGCTAATGGACCCTCAGGATTACTCGTAACATTTCCTACCAATGCTACTGATAAAATCAGTGGTATTGTGACAGGCATCATAAATTGCTGAGTATCCGCTTCACTATCTACAGCAGAGCCAATAGCAGCAAACATTGCACTATATAACAAATATCCGGCAAGGAAAAAGAAAAGGAAAGAACCAATTATTGCAACAAAATCAATCTTTTTAATTTCTGAGTAAATATTATCCATTTCATTAAAAGCAGCTTCATTCTGAGTACTTTCATCAGCAATATTCATATTCTGCGAATTTGCCATAATACTCTGGGATTTTATGTTCTTATAGGTATGTGTATCGTTAAAAAAGATTTTCTGTGCACCTATAACAATAGTTGCAGTTAAAATAATCCATAACAAAAATTGCGTTAATCCAACAAATGCAATTCCCACTATTTTTCCCATCATCAATTGGAAAGGCTTTACTGATGAAATAATAACTTCAATTATTCTACTTGTTTTCTCTTCAATAACGCCACGCATTACCTGTGCACCATACATAAATATAAAAAAGTAAATTAACATTCCGCCAACAATACCTAAATACATTTTTAAATCGGCAAACTCTTCTTTTCCTTTACCATCATCGCTTAGCTTAATTATACCAACGTGCACATTAGTTTCAATTGATTTTAACACTTTAGGATCAATATTGCATAGTTTTAATTTCCAGCTTTCAATTTTTCGCTTTAAAGAATTGGTTATATGCATCCTGACAGCTATACTAGGTTGTTTATTCGACGATAAAGAAACCAGTGGAGATGACAATATACTTGGTGGAATAAATAGCAAAGCAGAATAACCATTATCCTTGAAGTTTTTTTCAATATCACTTACCTTAACATTTGTTAAATATTTAAATTTTATAAACTCTGTTTCGGGTAATGAATCAATATTGACTTTAGAACTATCCAGTAATGTATTTACAAATAGTTGAGAACTATCAATAACAGCAATTGTTTTTACTTCATTATCCTCCATCTGAGTTAACCAAGCCGGTCCGATAAACATTGCTGCCATTAATATTGGACCAAGTACAGTCATAATTAAAAATGAACGTTTCTTTACTCTTGTAAGATATTCTCTTTTAATAATTATCCATATTTTATTCATAATAATTATTTTTTAATTTGTTAATATTTTTTCGTTTGTCATCTCACCTACAGCATTAATAAAAATATCATTCATTGTTGGTAATACTTCGTTAAACGAAATCATATTTCCTAAAGGCAAAAGTCCTGAAATAAGCATATTTGTACTTACTGACGAATCTAAAAGCTTAAATTTAAGATGATGCAATCCATCTTTTTCTACATGAGATAAAATCTCGTATTGGTGCCTGAGAGAAGCTTCAATTAAATTAATAAAACCAGAATAAGTTACTGCGTACATATTGTTTTTAAACCGCTGACGAATTTCATTAACAGCACCACTTAATACAACTTTAGATTTATTTATAAGAGCAATATCATCGCAAAGTTCTTCAACAGAAGCCATATTATGAGTAGAAAATAAAATGGTAGAGCCTTGCTTTTTCAGATTTAGTATTTCGTTTTTAATAATGTTTGCATTGATAGGATCAAAACC